>NZ_LYSO01000043.1:0-46338 GCF_001728935.1 Pseudomonas sp. AP42 | reverse complement strand
CGGGGCGCCTAAGATCAAAAGCAGAGCAAGATCAAGAGCGGCTCGCTTCGCATCCTGGTTACCGTCTGCTGCTACAGCCCATAAGTTGTGTAGATACCTATGGCCATCGCAGGCAAGCCAGCTCCCACATGTTGACCGAGGTTGCGGTTAAGTTAAATCCAGTGATCGCCGCTACGTTTAATCCTGAAGAGCAGGAATGTCACGACGTCGACTTTTTTTCGTCATGACGGCACTTTAGGCTGGGTTCGCAGGTCATTAATCTGCAACCGCTTTCAACATGAAGAAGGAGTCCACCATGGACGATTACCAGGAAGAACTGCTGGAGTACCAGGCATTCGAGCTAGACCCACTGGACCCAGCCGACGATGCTACCGAGCTGTAACACCGACTTCAGGCGGAGTGTCGCTGACTGCGGCGAAATTCCCCTGGGGTCTGGTTGTTCCAGCGCCTGAAGGCCCTTTGGAAGGCTTGGGCCGAAGCAAAACCGAGCAAGTAGGCGATCTCGCCGAACGCCAGTTCCGTGTCGCGAATGTAGGTCATGGCCAGGTCGCGACGGGTGTCATTGAGAATCGCGCGAAACTGCGTGCCTTCCTCGGCCAGTTTGCGCCGCAATGTCCAGGTGGGCAGCTTCAAGCGTGCCGCCACTTCTTCAAGGTCGGGTTCCCGGCCGCCATTGAGCATCGGCCCGAGCAAACGGGTAATGCGCTCGCGCAGGCTGCGGGTGCGGGTCAACTGCTCTAATTCCCTTTCACACAGCTGTAGCAACAGGTGCCAGGTGCTTGGGCAGTGCTGTGGGTTGCGCAGCGCCAGGGTGGGTTGGTTGAGGCGCAGTTGATTGACCTCGGCGCCGAAGTGCACCACGCCCTCTCCCAGTACCCTGTAGTGATCGTGGTAGTCCGGCGCGTCGAATTCGATTTCAATTCGTTGTGCCTGCACCGGCTGTTGCGCCAGGCCCGAGAGTTGCTGCAGCCAGCCGGCGATGATCGAATCCACCACAAAGCGGTTGTAGGCGTTATAGGGGCTGATGGAATAAAACCGCAGCCACGCGCCTTCGGCGTCTTCATGAAAGCTTGATTGCCCGCGATAGTTGGAACCGTACAGCGCTTCAAAGCGTGTGAGCGTCCTTGCGGCTTCGCGCACCGTGGGCGCTTGGGCGGCGGTGACGCCGGCAAGGCCGGCCTGGCTCAAGCGGCTGAGCTGGCCCATGCGCAAGCCGAGGCCGGGGTTGCCGGTCAGTTGGATGGCCGCGTGGCCCAGGCGCATGTAGCGCGGGATCGACAGGCGTGCGCCGGCTTCAGCCAGGCGCGCCGGGTCGAGGCCGTATTGCAGCAGTAGGGGCTGTGGGTCCAGGCCGTGGCTGTGGATGGCGTCGGCCAGGGTGTGCACGAAGCCCACCGACAGATCCCCCAGGCGCACCGGCTTCAAGGCGCTACAGCCAGATATTCAGCAGGCGCGCACCACGGGCGTCGCCATCGGCGAAGACTTGCCCATTGCGGCTGAGGAAACTCTGGCCGGCGCTGCCCAGGTCCCAGAACTGCCCGCGCAGAAAGACGCTCATGCCTGCGGTGGCTTGGCTGACGGGTGGCTGGCTGATCAGCGTGAGGCGACGCCAGGCTGCGCCCTCGCTGGTTTCTTCAGGCTTGAGGCTCACTTCTGACGGCGTGGATACGCTCTTGAAGCCACGCCACGGACGCTCCCAGGTGTCGCGGCCGGTGACAAAAGCCGGCACCGCGATCAATTGCGCGCCTTGCTCGTTGAGCTTGCGGTAGTTGTCCGGGTACCAGCTGTCACTGCCCACCAGGATGCCCAGGCGCCCGGCGGGAGTATCGACAACGTTGACGACATGCTCATCACCCGGCTCGATAAAGCCCCGCTCATCGTAGATCGGGTAAAGCTGGCGCTGCGGCTGGCCCAGCGGCAAACCGTCGGCGGCAAACACCACGCTGGCGTTGTACAGCGCGCCGTGGCCGATCTCCAGTTGCCCCTGAATCACGCTTGGGTTGGGCAAGGCAATGGAACCGGCCACCAGGGTCACGCCAAATTCTTTGGCGAGGCCGCCAAACAACACTTGATAGTCGCGGGCCATGGCCGGGGCTTTCATGCGCAGGTACGCATCATCCATGCGGTTGTCGCCGGTGGCGCTGATCCAGGCTTTGGCAAATTGCAGCGGGTTGCTGATCGACAGCCAGTTCATGGCGTCCTTGAGATGAGCGGCCTGGTACAGCTCATTCTTTTCGCCGCCGAGCATCAGCCAGGTGCCGATATGCTCCGGCAGCACCACCACGGTTTTGGCGTTGATCAGCCCCAGGTCCCGAGCGTTTTGCAGGTAGGCCGACAGCTTCAGGTGCAGGCGTTCCAGGCTCTGGTAATCGGCAGGGAACAGCTCCGGCTGGATGCCCAGCAGGTTGCCCCGGTCGGCCGGTTCGCCCTCATTGACGGCGAGGGTGATGCGCAGGTCGGACAGGTAATGCGCCACGGGGCGCTCCTGGGTCCAGACCAGATACGCGGCGAGGGAGGCAACCAGGGCCATGATGACGGTCAACGCTAGAAGTTTACGCATGGGGCAACAGACAACAGACCAGGTGCAGGGTTCGCGACTAGGGTAGGGCCCATGGCGTGGCTTGCCAAGGGGCGCTGTGCATTTGGATCAATAACTTGTCAGTTTCAGTCATTGAGCCGTGGTCCACCGCCTTTTAGTCTGTGGGACATAAACCGATGGCACGCCGTTCGAGTGCGCCACGTCCCGTGATGATCCGTTGTGGAGCTGTACCATGACCGCTGCTGCCTACCCGCACCTGCTGGCCCCGTTGGACCTGGGTTTTACCACCTTGCGCAACCGTACCCTGATGGGCTCGATGCACACTGGCCTGGAAGAAAAGCCCGGCGGTTTCGAGCGCATGGCCGCTTACTTTGCCGAGCGCGCCCGTGGCGGCGTGGGCCTGATGGTCACCGGCGGCATTGGCCCCAATGATGAAGGCGGCGTGTATGCCGGTGCGGCCAAGCTGACCACCGAAGAAGAGGCGCGCAAGCACAAGATCGTCACCCAGGCCGTGCACGACGCGGGTGGCAAGATCTGCATGCAGATCCTTCACGCCGGGCGTTACGCCTACAGCCCCAAGCAGGTGGCGCCGAGCGCTATCCAGGCACCGATCAACCCGTTCAAGCCCAAGGAATTGGATGAAGAGGGCATCGAAAAGCAGATCCAGGATTTTGTCACCTGCTCGCTGCTGGCCCAGGTCGCCGAGTATGACGGCGTCGAAATCATGGGTTCCGAAGGCTACTTCATCAACCAGTTCCTCGCCGCCCATACCAACCATCGCACCGACCGTTGGGGCGGCAGTTTTGAAAATCGCATGCGCCTGGCGGTGGAAATCGTGCGCCGTGTACGCGAAGCCGTAGGCCCGAACTTCATTATCATCTTCCGCCTGTCGATGCTCGACCTAGTGGAAGGCGGCAGTGTCTGGGAAGAGATCGTGCAGTTGGCCAAGGCCATCGAACAGGCCGGCGCGACGATCATCAACACCGGTATCGGCTGGCATGAAGCCCGTATCCCGACCATCGCCACCAAAGTGCCCCGTGGTGCGTTCAGTAAGGTCACGGCCAAATTGCGCGGTTCGGTGCAGATCCCGCTGATCACCACCAACCGCATCAACACTCCGGAAATCGCCGAGCAGATCCTGGCTGAAGGCGACGCCGATATGGTCTCGATGGCGCGGCCGTTTCTCGCCGACCCCGAGTTCGTCAACAAGGCCGCCGCTGGGCGCGCCGATGAGATCAATACCTGCATTGGCTGCAACCAGGCCTGCCTGGACCACACCTTTGGCGGCAAGCTGACCACCTGCCTGGTCAACCCGCGGGCGTGCTACGAAACCGAACTCAATTACCTGCCGGTCAAACAGATCAAAAAGGTCGCGGTGGTCGGCGCCGGCCCTGCGGGTCTGGCCGCTGCTACTGTGGCCGCCGAGCGCGGGCACCAGGTGACCTTGTTCGACTCCGCCAGCGAGATCGGCGGCCAGTTCAATATCGCCAAGCGCGTGCCGGGCAAGGAAGAGTTCTTCGAGACCCTGCGTTATTTCAACCGCAAATTGCAGACCACCCACGTCGAGCTGTGCCTCAACACCCGTGTAGACGTTGCGCAACTGGTAGCGGGTGGTTATGACGAGGTGATCCTGGCCACCGGCATCGCACCGCGTACCCCGGCAATTCCGGGTGTCGACAACGCCAAGGTGTTGAGTTACCTGGATGTGATCCTTGAGCGCAAGCCGGTGGGCAAGCGCGTGGCGGTGATCGGCGCCGGAGGCATCGGCTTTGACGTGTCTGAATTCCTCGTGCACCAAGGCGTCTCCACCAGCCTGGATCGCGAGGCGTTCTGGAAAGAGTGGGGCATCGACACTCAGCTGCAAGCCCGTGGCGGCGTGGCCGGGATCAAACCCGAGCGCCATGCGCCGGCCCGTGAAGTGTTCCTGCTGCAACGCAAGGCTTCCAAGGTGGGCGATGGCCTGGGCAAGACCACGGGCTGGATCCACCGCACCGGCTTGAAGAACAAGCAGGTGCAGATGCTCAACAGTGTCGAGTACCTGAAGATCGACGATGAAGGCTTGCATATCCGCATCGGCGCCGAGGGCGAGCCGCAAGTCCTGGCGGTGGACAATATCGTCATCTGCGCCGGCCAGGACCCGCTGCGCGAATTGCACGACGGCCTGGTGGCTGCCGGCCAGAACGTGCACCTGATCGGCGGCGCCGATGTGGCGGCCGAACTGGACGCCAAGCGCGCCATCAACCAGGGCTCACGCCTGGCTGCAGAGCTGTAAGGCACCAAGCGGGGCGGTGGTAGACTACCGCCCCTTTTTCATTCCGATACCTGCCGATGGGCCCTTTTGACTGGCTTCCTCATGCGCCCCTTGAACCCTTGCAGCTGGACTGGCTGAACGGGGTCGGGTTGGCCGTGCTGCGCCTGGACCGTATCGACCCGCTGATCAGCGGCAACAAGTGGTTCAAGCTCACCGAACACCTGGCCCAGGCCCGACGCGCTGGGGCCACCGGTGTGATCAGTCTCGGCGGCGCTTACTCCAACCATTTGCATGCACTGGCGGCGGCGGGCAAGCGCTTTGGTTTTCCCACGGTCGGCCTGCTGCGCGGCCATCCTCAAGACACCCCTACGGTTTTCGACCTCAAAGCACTTGGCATGCAACTGCATTGGCTCGGTTATGGCGGTTATCGGGCGCGGCATGAAGCGGGTTTCTGGCTGCCTTGGCGCGAGCAGTATCCTGGCTTTCATCCGATACCCGAAGGCGGCGGGGGGCTGGCTGGTGCTCGGGGCTGTGGCGTGTTGGTCGAGCAGGCGCGGGCGCAGTTGGGTAACCTCGGTTGGAGCGATTACGACGCCTGGTGGCTGGCGGCAGGTACCGGCACGACGGTGGCGGGGCTGGCGCTGGCGGAGGCGGGTGGGCATTGGGTGTATGGCGCTATGGCGGTGCCGGATGACCACGGTGTGGCGCAGAACGTGAATGCCATCGTGCAGGACGGTTATGCATTGCTGGACGCCAGCCGCGGTGGCTTTGCCAAGGTCGATCCGCTGTTGCTGGACTTCATTGAGCGCACCGAACAAGCGTGCGGCCTACCGCTGGAGCCGCTCTACACCGGCAAGGCGCTGTTGGCGTTGAAACAGCAGGTCGAGGCCGGACGCTTCACCCCCGGCACGCGCCTGATCTTCATCCACACCGGCGGCCTGCAAGGCCGCCGAGGCTTCAGCGACTGGCGCAAACCTCTTGTGGGAGCTGGCTTGCCTGCGAAAGCCATAGGTATCTACACAACTTCGGTACGACGCTGAACCTGTGGCGAGGGAGCTTGCTCCCGTGACGGCCTGACAGCCGACGCTGATCTGGCTGAGGCACGGCGATCCAAATGTGGGAGCTGGCTTGCCTGCGAAGGCGGCCTGACAGTCAACGCAGTTGGACCGTGTACATATCCATTGCTGCGGTAACGGCCACTTAGGGTTCCGCTCTGACAGCGGGTCACTTTTGGAAGGACCCAAAAGTAACCAAAAGGTCCTCGCCCCACCACTCGGCACCTCGCTTAGGCTCGGTGTGCCCGTAATCCGCCAGTGATTTGGGGGGCCGCCGCCACGCGCCATCCATGGCGCGTGGCGGCTAAACCGGCATCCCTGCCGGTTTACCCCCCAAATCACTGTCGAATTCCGGCCAGCGTGGTTTAACGGGGCGCCTGAGATCAAAAGCAGATCAAGATCAAGAGCGGCTCGCTTCGCATCGTGGTTAGCGTCTGCTGCTACAGCCTACAAAGTTGTATAGATACCTATGCTGCGAAAGCGGGAGTGCAGTAAGAGATACTGTGACTGACACACCGCCTTCGCGGGCAAGCCCGCTCCCACAGGGGAGTTGCGCTTAACTGATGGCCTAAGTTCAGTCCATGAATGGGTTAAAGCCTCCTTCCAGCCGGCATCATGCGCAGCGCCGTGTTATCGCGCATCACGTAATGATGAAAGATCCCCGCCAACGCGTGCAGCCCAATCAGCCAGTAACCGACCTGGGCGAACAGCACATGCCAGCCTTCAATCTCTTTGGCCAGTGCCTTGTTCTCAGCGATCAATGGCGGCAATTCCATCCCATAAAACATCACCGAATGCCCTTTGGCACTGACGATCAACCAACCGGCAATCGGCAACCCGATCATCAACGCATACAGCGCCCAGTGCATCAGCTTCGCCAGCAGGCTCTGCCATTGCGGCGGTGCCGGCACGATCTTCGGCGCCACCCCCAGGCTGCGGGCAAACAGGCGCAGCCACACCAGCACAAACACGGTAAGGCCGAGCATAAAGTGCATTTCAACAATCAAGGTGCGCGCACCGCTGCCTTTGGGGAATTGGCCGCGCAGTTCAATGCAGGCGTAGACCACCGCCAGCAGCACCACCATCAACCAGTGCAACGCAATCGACATGGTGCTGTAGCGTGTATCGGAATTTTTCCACGGCATCGCTGTGTTCCTCACTCATCAGGGCATACCTCCATTCTTTAGCGATGGAGTGCATTAACTCTATGCCTGTTTTGAGCGCTGCGCTTGTTGCCAATGCCGTTGTCTTGACCTCGGTCAGTAGGCCTGCGGCATTTCCCCGCGGGCCAGGCGCTGGTTGATGTCGCTGATGACCCGCGGCAGGTCGGTAATGGTGTCGATCAGATAATGCGGGCGCGACCCTTCGAACATCGCTTCGATGCGCTGGCGCTCGCTGGCCAGTGTGTCGCTGTCCAGGACGCGGAACTGCTCGTAGGTAAGGCCCAGCGCGTTGCCCGAGCAGGTCAGGGCCACCGTCCACATGCCGGCACGTCGGCCTTCGAGAATGCCCGGCACGGTGTCATCGACCTTCACGCAGGCCGCCACATCATCGATGCCCAGGGCGATCACGTTGGCCAGCGCCTGGGCCGGCCATGGTCGGCCGTTGGGCACTTCGTCAGTGGCCACGACGTGGTCGGCGACGTAGCCGTTGGTGGCAGCCAGGGCCACGACCTTGTCCATCACCTGCTTGGGGTAGCCGGAGCAGGAACCGATCTTGATACCTTGGCCGCGCAGGGCGGCGATGGTGTCGAGGGCACCGGGGATCAGGGCCGAGTGTTCGGCGATCTTCTCGATCTGCAGCGGCATGAAGCGCTGGTAGATGGCGGTCACGTCGTCGTCGGTGGGCGTGCGGCCGAACGCCTGGCGGTAGCGTTCGGCAACCTGCGGCTGGTCGCAGAGGGTGCGGATATGGTCCCACTTGCCCATGCCCATCGGGCCACGGGCCTCCTCGATAGACACCTGCACGTCGAACTCGGCGAAGGCCTCGACAAAGATCTGCGTAGGGGCGAAGGAGCCGAAATCGACCACCGTGCCGGCCCAGTCGAGGATAACGGCCTGGAGGGTGTTGGGGTTTTGATAGTTCATGGTTCAGATCCTGTGGGGTAATAACATTCATCTATGTAGGAGCGAGCTTGCTCGCGAAAAACATCCAGGCACCGCGTTGACTCAGGATGCCCGCGCTATCGTTAACGTGCTTCGCGAGCAAGCTCGCTCCTACACATTTCTTGCAGCACCTCGGCGATGGCCTTGACCGCTGCGCGCATGCCATCGGCGTCGACATGGCCGATGCAGCCCACGCGGAAGGTTTCCACCTGGGTCAATTTGCCCGGGTACAGAATGAAACCCTTGGCCTTGACCCGTTCGTAGAACGCTTTGAACTGGTAGCGCGGGTCGTCGGGGGCGTGGAAGGTGGCGATGATCGGCGCCTGGATCGCCGCCGGGAGAAAGCTGCGCAGGCCCAGTTCGGCCATGCCGTCCAGCAATGCCTGGCAGTTGTTCGCATAGCGCCGGTGACGGGCGGGCAAGCCGCCTTCCTCGGCGTATTGCAACAGTGCTTCATGCAGGGCGGCGACCACGTGGGTGGGCGGAGTGAAGCGCCACTGGCCGGTCTTGACCATGTAGCTGTGCTGGTCGAACAGGTCCATCGCCAGGGAATGGCAGTTGCCCTGGGCGGCGGCCAGCGCGGCTTTTTCGGCAAAGACAAAGCCCATGCCCGGTACGCCTTCCAGGCATTTGCCCGAGGCGGCGATCAGCGCGTCGAAGGGGACTTCGCGGGCGTCAATCGGCAGCGCGCCGAAGGAACTCATGGCGTCGATGATCAGGCGCTTGCCGTGGCGTTTGACCACCTCGGCAATCTGCGCCAACGGGTTGAGAATACCGGTGCTGGTTTCGCAATGAATCAGCGCGACGTGGGTGATGGCGCTGTCGGCGTGTAACAGGCGATCCACATCGGCGGCAGTGGTGGGCTCGTCTTCGGCGGTTTCAAAGGTGCTGAATTCGCGGCCAAGCACCTCGCAGATTTTCGCCAGGCGCTTGCCGTAGGCGCCGTTGATCAACACCAGCACCTTGCCATTGCGGGGGACCAAGGTGCCGATCGCAGCTTCGACGGCGAAGGTGCCGCTGCCTTGCAACGGCACGCAGTGGTGGCTGTCGGCGCCGTTGAGGATTGCCAGCAACTGCGTGCACACGCTGGCGGTGAGCTGGTTGAAGCGGTCGTCCCATGAGCCCCAGTCCACCATCATCGCCTGGCGGGTACGGTTCGATGTGGTGAGGGGTCCGGGGGTCAACAGGATCGGCGCGGCAGGGGTCATGTCAAATCCTCGCAAGGTGTCGGGGGTCAAGCTACGGCGCCTAAATTGCAGTTTGGCTTGTCATCAATCAAATTGTTTGTTGTTATGCGAGCTATCAGTGAGGCCGATAGCTATGAACCTGTTTCAACTGCGCGCATTCGATGCCGTGGCCCGTGAGGGCAGTTTTACCCGTGCGGCGGCTCGGCTGTTTATCAGCCAGCCGGCGGTGACCGGGCATATCAAGGCGCTTGAGGAGCACTACCAGATCCCGCTGTTGCGTCGCACCGCACGCCGGGTGGAGTTGACCGAGGAAGGTGCGCGCCTGGCGGCCATCACCCGCGCTATCTTCGGCTTGGTCGACGAGGCGCAAACCATGTTGGAGGCCAACCGCCAGTTGCTCACCGGGCGCCTGGAAGTGGCGGCGGATGGCCCTCACTTGGTCATGCCGATGATCGCCAGCCTGCGCGCACGCTACCCCGGCATTACCGTGAATCTGCGTTTGGGTAATGCTCAGGAAACTCTGGCGGCGCTGCTGTCCGAACATGCGGATGTGGCGGTGCTCACCGAGGTGGAACCGCGCAATGGCCTGCACTTGCAACCCTTGGACGAGTCACGGATTTGCGCCTTGGTGCCGGCCGCGCACCCGTGGGCCAAGCAGCGCAAGGGTATTGAACTGGCGCAGTTGCATGAGGTGATCATGGTGCTGCGCGAGCCCAGTTCCATCACCCGCCGTACCTTTGATGACGCGTGCCTGGCGGCGAATGTGCAACCCAAAGTGCTGTTGGAACTCGACAGTCGTGAAGCCGTGACCGAAGCGGTGGCGGCAGAGTTGGGGGTGGGTGTGGTGTCGTCGATGGAGGTCAGCCCGGACCCGCGTGTACAGGCGGTGCCGATCCTCGGCGATGGCCTGCTGAACCAGCACATGCTCGGCTGCATGGAGCGCCGCCGCTCGCTGCGCTTGATTCAGGCGTTTTTCGAGTTGGCGTGAAGGCTTTCACGTACGATCTCCAGGAAGGTCGCGACCACGCGGCGTGAACTCTGTTCTTTCAGGCACACCAGGGTTTCTTTCATGCGTTGGGTGCAATCGCGGATGGGCATGGCGTACACCCGCGCGTCGGCGCCGAACTCTGCCGCCGACACCACGCCGACGCCAATCCCGACCACCACCGCTTCGCGGGCGGCTTCGCGGCCTTCCACCTGGATGGCCGGGCGAATGCGCAGGCCGGCCTGGCGCATTTCCTGCTCCAGGGTCTGGCGGGTGACCGAGCCGGTTTCCCGCAGTACCAGCGGGGTGTCATCCAGGTCGGCCAGGCAGATTGATTCGCGCCCGGCCCAGGCATGATCCCGTGCGACAAAAGCCAACAGTTGGTCGTCGGGCAGCGGCACTGACAACAGGCGCGCATCATCGACATCGCGCCCCAACAGCGCCAGGTCGGCCTGATAGTTGTAAAGACGCGACAGCGACTCGTCGGTATTGCCGGTTTCGATTTTCACGCTGATCCCAGGGTAGCGTTGGCAGAAGCGCGCGATCTGCGGCAATACGTGCACGGGCGCATCCACCGCCAGGGTGAGGGTTCCGGTGAGCAGGGCACGCGAATCCTGCAGCAATTCTTCGGCTTCGGCCTCGATCACAAACAGGCGTTGGGTAATGGCCAGCAGGCGTTCACCCAGATCGGTCAGGCGCACCGAACGCTTGTTGCGGTGAAACAGCAACACGCCGAAGCGCTCTTCCAGTTTGCGCACCTGGTCGGAAATCGCAGGTTGGGTCAGGAACAGGCGTTCGGCGGCCCCGGTAAAACTGCCGTGAATGGCCACCGCATGGAAGGCTTTGAGCTGGGCATGGGAAACCGACATGGCACATCCTCTTAAAAGCTGAACTTATATTTGAAATACGATAAATCGATTTTACCTATGAGTCAGCCATTGCTTTGATGCTCCTCAGTCGCCGTAGGTTGAGTCCTACAACCACGGCGATCATGGGCGCAGGCACACCGCACCCATCTGACCAATGCCGCGCTATTCAAGGCCCGGTATTGCAGTGCTCAACCATAAAAACAACAGGCGTTTTCTTTCGATTCTGCCGGCACACTCACACCTGAGGTCAGAACCACCATGAATATCCCTATGGGTAGCATCAAGCGTTGGCGCGTGCAGATTTTCGCGATTACCTGGCTGGCGTACGCCGCTTTCTATTTCACCCGCAAAGCCTTTTCGGTGGCAAAGCTGGGGATTGGCGACGACCCGAGTTTTACCCTCGACAAAATGACGATGGCCAACCTGGATGGCCTCTACCTCGCCGCGTATGCCGTGGGCCAGTTCACCTGGGGCATGCTTGCCGACCGCTTCGGGCCACGGGTGGTGGTGCTCGGTGGCTTGCTGATTTCTGCGGCTGCGGCGCTGGTGATGGGCACCTTTGCCACGTTGCCAATCTTTGTCACCTGCATGTTGATACAGGGCTTGGCCCAGTCCACTGGCTGGTCGGGGCTGTGCAAGAACCTCGGCAGTTTCTTCCCGGCCCAGCAGCGGGGACGGGTGCTGGGGCTGTGGAGTTCGTGTTATGCGTTTGGCGGGTTGGTTGCGTCACCGTTTGCCGGTTGGTGGGCTTATACGCTGATCGGCAGCTGGCATGCGGCATTTATTTCCAGTGCCGCAGTGGTGGCCGTGGTGGCCGTGCTGTTCTTTATGTTCCAGCGCAATACTCCACAGGATGTGGGTTTGCCGGCAGTCGAACCCGAGCCGGTGTTGAGTGCCGAGCAGTTGGCCGCCGAGCAGCGCGTCAGCGTACTCGAACCCCTGCGCGCGATCCTGCGCAATCGCACGGTATTGACCCTGGGACTGGCGTACTTCCTGCTCAAGCCGGCGCGCTATGCGATTCTGTTGTGGGGCCCGGTGATCGTCTACGAGCAGATGCCGTCGGTGGGCAAGGTCGGCGCCGCCATCGTGCCCACCGCGTTTGAGTTGGCCGGTTTGCTCGGGCCGGTGTTGATCGGCCTGGCCTCCGACAAGCTGTTCGGCGCGCGGCGCATGCCCGCCTGTGTGCTGAGCCTGTTGGCGCTGACGGTTGCCCTGGCGTTGTTTATGGGCGCGCTGCACACCGGCAGTGTAGCGCTGGTGATGACCTTGCTGTTTGTCATGGGGCTGACGCTGTATGGGCCGGACTCGATGATCAGCAGCACGGCGGCCATCGACTTCGGCACCGCCAAGGCCGGCGCTACCGCTGCGGGCTTTGTCAACGGCTGCGGTTCGGTGGGGGCGATCCTGGGTGGTTTGCTGCCAGGCTATTTCGATACCGTCACGGTTTTTATCGTGTTTGCCGGTGCGGCACTGTTTTCGTCGCTGGTGCTGATGCCCTACTGGAATGCCAGGCCCGCCGTACTGGCCCAGGCCGGGGATTTTGTGCCGGACCGCAATGCGGTGATCAAACCCCTGCGCACCTGAGTACCCTGGCCGGTTTTTTGGTGGAACGAAGCGTTCTCGCGCTATAAACTCTGCCCCCAAAGCGCCGGCCAGTAGACGTTTGGGCGCGATGGAAATAAGAGAGTGAGTCATGGGCGCACAGTGGAAAGTCAAACATAAAGAAGCGGCAGCCAATGCCAAGGGCAAGATTTTCGGCAAGCTGGTGAAAGAAATCACCATCGCCGCCCGCAACGGCGCCGATACCTCCACCAACGCGCACCTGCGCCTGGTGGTGGAACAGGCCAAAAAGGCCTCGATGCCCAAGGAAACCCTGGACCGCGCGATCAAGAAGGGCGCCGGTTTGCTCGGTGAAACCGTGCAATACCACCGCGTGACCTACGAAGGTTTCGCGCCGCACCAGGTGCCTTTGATCGTCGAGTGCGTGACTGACAACATCAACCGCACCGTGGCGGAAATCCGCGTGGCCTTCCGCAAGGGCCAACTGGGCGCTTCCGGTTCGGTGGCGTGGGATTTCAACCATGTCGGCCTGATCGAAGCATCGCCGGACACCCCGGACGCCGATCCGGAAATGGCCGCCATCGAAGCAGGCGCCCAAGACTTTGAAGAGGGTGAAGAAGGCGCCACCTTGTTCATCACCGAAACCACCGACCTGGATGCCGTGCAGAAGGCCTTGCCGGAGCAGGGCTTCACCGTGCTGTCGGCCAAGCTGGGTTATATCTCCAAGAACCCGGTCAGCGGTTTGACCGATGAGCAGATGGCAGAAGTCGAGGCGTTCCTGGAAGGCCTGGACAACCATGATGATGTGCAGGATATGTTTGTCGGCCTGGCGGGCTGATGTTTATCTGAGTACACGCGGTCAACCTGTGGGAGCGGGCTTGCTCGCGAATGCGGTGTGACAGTCAACAGATGTATTGGCTGTGTTCCACCGCATTCGCGAGCAAGCCCGCTCCCACATTGGTTTAGTGGTGTTGCATAGATTCGAGCAAGACCTCAATTGCTTCAAAGCCCGGCCGCGCCAGCACATCCGGCTGGCAGCAGCGTTGTTGCAGTGCCTGCAAGCTTTCGTCACTGGCCTCAGCCCGCTCCAACAACTCCCCCAGCAACACCCCGAACGCGCGCACTTCAATACGCTGCAGCGCACGGGTTTCCAACGTGTCCGCCGTGGCATGGAAGGACGCCGCGCCAAAGTCTCCCAGCAAGCAATCACCCTCTGCGTTCCACAAAATATTGTGGCCATACAGGTCACCATGGGTAATGCCTTGGCGATGCAGGTGCGCCGCCACCGAAGCGATGCCCCGTGCCATGCGCAGTGCCACCTCCAGGCTGAAACGGGTGGTGGGTGCGTAGACATCCCGCGTGCACGACGCCAGGCTCGGCAGGGCCGCGAGGTTGCGGTAACTCGGGTCGATCAGGTCCATCACCAGGGCGGCCTGGTTGTCGGGGTGGCCGATGACGCGTCCTTCAACCTTGATCAGGTTGGGGTGCAGCCCGGCGGCGATGCAGGCTTGCATTTCATGCAGCGGTGAACCGTCGCTGGTGATGGTGCCTTTGTACAGCTTGACCGCAACCGGCAACGCCCGGGGTTTCCACAGCGCCTTGCGAATGATCCCCGAGGCACCTTCGCCCAGGACTTCGCCCATTTCCAGTTCCTGCCAGGCAATGTTCGGCGTCGCCTCATCACTGCTTACCTGCACGGCCATTTCCACCGGGTTGCCGGCGTAGGCCAGCCAGGTCAGGCTCGGCAGGGACAGCAGCCATTGCGGCAGTTGGGTGAGGCGGTTGGAGGCGATGCGGATCAACTCCAGGTTTTGGCATTGGGCCAGGCTTGGCGGCAGGTCGGTCAACTGGTTACCGGCCAGCATCAACTTTTGCAGCAAGGGACGTTGGCCCAGCTCATCGGGCAACTGGCTGATGCAGTTATCGGTGAGGATCAGCCAGCGCAACAGCGGCGGCAGGGCGGCGGCGGGTACCTGGCTGATCTGGTTGGCCTTGAAGCCGATCATGCTCAGCTTGGCGCACTGGCCCAGGCATTGCGGCAGTTCGGTAAAGGCGTTGTCCGAACAGAACAGCACGCGCAGGTGCGTCAGGCGGTGCAGGTCGTCGGGCAGGCTGCTCAGGGCGTTGCCGGTGAGGTTGAGGATTTCCAGCGAGTCGGCCAGATCGAAAATTTCCCGGGGGAACTCGGTCAGCCCGCAGGCCAGGTCCAGGCGTGTAGCGCCGGCCAATTGGCCAGCCATGAGTTGGGCGAGGGTATTCATGCAGGGCGCGGTGCTCGGAAGAGGGCGTAAAAGGCGCTCATGATAGCGGCTCGGGCGCGGTTTGCGGGCACAGGGTGTGCAATTGGCGCAGGCGACTGGCGGTGCGGGCGAGGTCGATGGCCTGGCCTTCCAGGCATGTATCCAGGGGCTGGTGGCCGATCAGCGTCAGTTGCTTGTCCTGGTCGTAGAGCACGTCTACCAGGTTGATAAAGCGCTGCTGCACGGCGATAGGGCATTCGGCCAACTGCGGCAGGCCGTCGATGATCCAGTGGTCGAAGTCCTGGCACAGCAACAGGTAGTCCATGACCGCCGTGAGTTGTTCGCACAGGTCGTTGAAGGTGAACGTGATGGTTCGCGCCTGATGGCCTCGGCACTTTAACTGCCGAGTGCCGACCTTCAGGGTGTGCGCCGGGCAATCTGTGGCAGGCAGGCCCAGGCTTTCACGCTGGCCAGCCGTACCTGGCCAGACGTACTGGCCGCCCGTGAAGCGCTGTTGCGCGTGGGTCTGGGCCAGGCTGCGAAAGTCCTGGGGCGCACTGACTTCCAGCACGTCCATGCGCGCGGCGATCAGTTCGATCACCGGTTTGAAGCGCTCGTGGTACAGCGGGTTGGGCAGCAATCCTTCCGGCGGGTAGTTGGAAGTCACCAGCACCAGCACGCCGCGCTGGAACAGGGCCTTGAACAAACGGCTGATGAGCATCGCATCGCCGATATCGTGCACATGGAATTCGTCGAAACACAGCACTCGGCAGCCGGCCAGCAGCTCGTCCAGCGTGACGCCCAGGGCATCGTCATGCTCGCGGTGCAGGAACATGCCCTGGTGCAGCCGGGCGAAGAAGGTGTGGAAATGCACGCGCTGCTTTTGGGCGATGGGCAGTGCCTGGAAAAAGCCGTCCAGCAGCCAGCTTTTGCCACGCCCCACCGGGCCATGCAGGTACAGGCTGCGCGTGGCCTGGCCGTTGAGCAGGTGCTGGGCCTCGCGATTCAGGGCGCTAATCGCCCGGATTTGCCCATCACTGAGGGTATAGCCCTGTTGTTCGGCTTTTTTCTGAAAATACGTCGGAATAAGTGAGGCGTCCGAGGCGTCGGTTTTTTTACCCAGCAGGCGCTGGAGCAGGGCAAGCACGGCCAAGAATAAACACTCTGTATTACGGTGGTCGCTCACTGTAAGACGCTCGAAACCATTTGACCAATAGCGAAGGACCCCAAGCCTTGCAAACTGGCACTTTCGGGTTAACTGGCTAACCTCATACACAGTTGTTACCCCTGTATAAGGAATTGGGGCTGTGAAGGGACCGGCGGTATTGGCAGTCATGGGCACGATGCTCTGCAACACGGCTTTTGCTGCGCAACTCCAAGTAGAGGTGCGTATCGACGTGCAGCGGGGTTGCCAGTTGGTGGGCACCACCCGCAGTGCGGGCATCGAGCAACTTGGCGTATTGGATTTCGGCAGCGGCCCGCGTCTGGATGACCCGGCCGGCCCCCTGAGTGCGGCCCTGATCAGCCAGCGCCAGCCGCGCCTGGAATGTAACCCCGACACGCCTTATCAGGTGCGCGTTGACGGTGGCCTGCATGGCGGCGTCGGCGAAGTGCGTTATCTCGCCAATCCGGCACCCTCCAGCCGGCCCATTCCCTATCGAATCTATGCCGACGCCGCGCGGCTGATCCCCTTGCCGGTGGACGTGCCCGTCAGTGGCCGCGTGCCAGACACCGGCTCTGTAGACCTGCCGCTGTATGGGCGCATCGAACCGCTCAAGGACATCCCCGCCGTCGGCCGTTATTCCGACCTGCTCAAGGTCACGGTCACATGGTAAGCCGCTACCTGGCCGTGACGGCCCTGGGCGGCCTGCTGTTGCTGGCGGATGACGTGCAGGCGGCGGTGGTCAACGGCCAGGTCCACGCGCGGTTGGTGATCACCGCCAGTTGCGAAGTGAGCAAGGGCGTGGAAACCGCGCCGGTCACCCCCGAGGGCGGCACCGCGCTGTTGGACTTTGGCAGCCAGGGGCCGACCTGGAACGAGACCTTGGACGCGGCGATTTCCGATGGCGACAAGGCGCCGCTGTCGGTGTCCTGCAACCCCTCGGTGGTCAGCAGTTTCACGGTGACCATCGACGGCGGCGCCAACGGCGACGGCACCACACGGCGCCTGAGCAATGGCCGCCAGACCATTCCCTATCGACTCTCGGCTGACCCCCAGGGGCGCAGTGCCTACCGCATCGGCCAGCAACGCAATTTCGTCGTGACCCAGGGCACCCAGGTACCAATCCCGGTATTCGGCTCCGTGGTGGCGAATACCAGGGCCCTACCGGCCGGCATCTACACAGACACCCTGACGGTGACTCTGGATTGGTAAACCATGAGGATGGATATCATGCATGTACTTGTATCGCGAATCGGCCTCTGTGCCCTGGGCCTGGGGCTGGCGTCCAGCCTGAACGCGGCGACCACGGTGACCGGGCAGATCAGTTCCAGCCTGACCTTGATCGCCAGTTGCCAGGTCAACGGCTCTGGCGCGGCCACCGGGCTGAATTTCGGTAGCTTGAATTTCGGCACCACCAACAGCCTGTTTACCAATGCCGACGCCCAGTTGCTCGGCGGCACCGGTACCGGCGGGGCGTTGTCGATCCTGTGTTCGGCTGGCACCGCGCCAACGATCAAGGTGCGTGCCGGCGCCCACGATGGCGCTTCCCCCGGTGGCACCCGAGCGTTGGCCGATGGCGTGGGTAACTTCGTGCCCTACGATTTTTACACCGACAGTGGGCGGTCAGCGCTGTTGGCGATTGACGGCGTGGTGACACTTGCCACCAGTACCGGCGTGGCACAGACCGTCAACCTTTACGGCCGGGCGGTGGGCAAAGCGGGGCTGCCAGCGGGCACCTACACCGACACGGTGGCCGTGGAACTGACGTTCTAACGATGTGGCCCAGGGTGTTGCTCGCCGTCGGCCTGGCGATGCCGTTGCCGCTGTCGGCGGTGGTCAACCAGAGCTTCCAGGTGAGCGCGACCATCACGCCAGGTTGCCTGATCGTGGGCGGCGGCTCCAACTACGGCACGTTGGCCTACGGCAGCTATTCGGCCCTGGCCACCAGCACGGTGACGGCGGCCCTCACTGGCGGTGTAACCCTGCAATGCACGCCGGGCGTGGCCCTGAGCATGAGCGTCGATGGCGGCCTGCACAGCAGCACTGGGCGCAACTTGCAGCTCAACAGTGGCAGCGCGCGAGTGGCATACCAATTGTTTCGCGATGCGGCGTTCAGCCAGAGCCTGGGTATCAGCCAGAGCGTCAGCGTGACGTACAGCGATGCGAGCAACATCAGCCTGCCGATTTACGGGCGGGTGGTTTTACCGGGCAATCAGCCTGGGGGGACGTACAGCGACACGCTGCAGGTGCAGCTGACGTGGTAGGGCTAACGGTTTTAAGGAGGGGTGTTATGGGGTGTGCTTTGCGACGGTTATGGACCGCGGGTTTCGCCTTGGGGGCGTTGTGTACGGCGGGGTTTGGACAGGCGGCCAGTTCGGTGCTGATCTGGCCCATCGACCCGGTGCTGGAGGCCGACCAACAGGCCAGCGCGCTGTGGCTGGAGAACCGTGGCACCGAGACCGCCAACCTGCAGATCCGCGTGTTTGCCTGGAGCCAGAATGGCTTTGACGAGCAGTACCAGAACCAGCGCGATGTGATCGGCAGCCCGCCGGTGGCCAAGATCGAGCCGGGCCAGAAGCAACTGGTGCGCCTGACCCGCACCCGGGAAGTGCCGCCGGGGCAGGAGTTGGCCTATCGCATCATCATTGACGAAATCCCCTCGGCGCTGCAGGTGCCCACGCCGCCGGAGGGCAAGAACACAGCGGCGGCGATTCGCTTCCAGATGCGTTATTCGGTGCCGTTGTTTGCCTACGGCGCCGGCTTGTGGAGCAAGGACGACGCTACCCGCCAGCGCGACCCCAAGGGCGCGGGCAAGCCGCAGTTGAGCTGGCAAAAGGTCAACGTGGCAGGGCGCAACTACATCGAGGTGCGCAACCAGGGCGCCGTGCATGCGCGGCTCACCGATGCGTCATTCAAACAGGGCGGGCAGACGCGGCCGTTGGTGGACGGTTTGCTCGGCTATGTGCTGCCGGGCGCGAGCATGCGTTGGCCGGTGCCGGACGCCGTATCGGCCGACCAGCCGTTGCAGGTGCGGGTCAACGGCGCGCCGCAACTGGAGAGCCTGGCGCCCAAGCGATAGCCGTTATGTAGCGCAACGGGCACGCGCCCGGGTTTTAACAGGATGGAGATGTCCATTGAAGGACACAACGCCATGGTGAGTCGTGGTTGGGCTCGGGTTTTATGGCCGTCGGTGGCAGTAGCAAGCGGGCTGTGGGGCGCAGCGATGGCAGGCGACTTGCCGCCGCCGCCCGGCAGCATGGAGGCAGTTGCCAATGCACAGCTGTTTCTGGAACTGGTGGTCAACCAGATGGACACCGGACGCGTCATTGCGGTCGAGCAGCGCGCTGGCCAGCTGTTTGTGCCGGCCAGTGCGTTGCAGGACGTGGGCATGAAACTGCCCGGTGAGCCGGTCGGCAGCGTAGCCCTGGACCAAGTGCCGGGCCTGCACAGCGACTACGACAGCAACGGCCAGCGCCTGTTGCTGGATGTGCCGCCCTCGTGGTTGCAGGAACAGTTCATCGGCAACCGCAATACCTATCCGCGCACCCAGGCCATGAGCAGCTTCGGCGCCTTGCTCAACTATGACGTGTATTTCAATGACACCGACGACGGCGGCAGTTACCTCGCGGCCTGGAACGAAGTGCGGCTGTTCGACACCTGGGGCACCTTGTCCACCACCGGGCAACTGCGCCAGACCCTGTCCGATGGAATCAGCGGCGGCACCCTCAACAATGGTTATCGGCGTTACGACACCACCTGGCGCTTTTCCGATGATGAACGCCTGCTGACCTACGAGGCTGGCGACGTGATCAGCGGCGCGCTGCCCTGGAGTAGCTCGGTGCGCCTGGGCGGGGTGCAACTGTCCCGGGATTTTGCCGTACGCCCCGACCTGGTCACGTACCCCTTGCCGCAGTTTGCCGGTGAGGCGGCGGTGCCGTCGTCGGTGGATCTGTTTATCAACGGCTACAAATCAGACACCGCGCAACTGCAACCCGGCCCCTACACCTTGACCAACATCCCGTTCATCAACGGTGCCGGCGAGGCCGTGGTGGTCACCACCGATGCCCTGGGCCGCCAGGTGTCGACCACGGTACCGTTCTACGTCACCAGCACCTTGCTGCAACAAGGCTTGACGGATTTTTCGCTGGCCGCCGGTACCTTGCGCCGTGACTACACCCTGCGGGATTTCGGCTACGGCCCGGGCGTGGCCAGTGGCACGTTCCGCTATGGATATTCCGATAACCTGACCCTGGAGAGCCACGCCGAAGCCTCCAGCGACCTGACCCTCGGCGGGCTCGGCGGTAACCTGCGCCTGGGCAACTTCGGCGTGCTCAATACCGCCCTCAGCCAGAGCCAGTTCGACAGCCGCACGGGCCAGCAACTGAGCCTCGGTTACCAGTACAACAGCACGCGCTACAGCTTTATGTACCAACGGGTGGAGCGCCGCGACGACTATGCCGACCTGACCCTGGTCGATACCCCTTACGCCAGCCTCAGCAAGCGCAGCGAGCAGGTGACCCTGAGCCTCAATCTCCAACGTTTCGGCAGCCTGGGCTTGGGCTATTTCGACGTGCAGGCCGCGGACGACTCGCGCACGCACCTGCTTAACCTGAGCTGGAGCAAACCGTTGTGGCGCAACACCAGCTTTTATCTGTCGGCCAATCGCGAAATCGGTGACAGCAACTGGGCCATGCAGGCGCAACTGGTCATCCCGTTCGACCTCAACGCCAGCCTGGCCTTGAGCGCCGAGCGCAGCAAGGACGGCGCCAGTCGCCAGCGCATCAACTACAGCCGCGCGGTGCCCAGCGAAGGCGGGGTGGGCTACAACCTCGGCTATGCCCAGGGCGATGCCCCCAGCTATCGGCAAGCCGACCTGACCTGGCGCTTGCAGTCGGTGCAGTTGCAGGCTGGTGTGTACGGCAGCAGCGAGGCCATGACGCGTTGGGCGGACGCCAGCGGCTCGCTGGTATGGATGGGCGGCGAAACCTTTGCCGCTAACCGTATCAATGACGCGTTTGTGGTGGTGAGCACCCAGGGTTTCGCCGGGATTCCGGTGCGTTACGAAAACCAACTGGTGGGCCAGACTGACCGCAACGGCCATTTGCTGGTGCCGTGGAGCAGTGCCTATTACCGCGGCAAATACGAGATCGACCCGTTGAACCTGCCGGCGAATGTGCAAAGCCCCAATGTGGAACAGCGCGTGTCGGTACGCCGGGGCAGTGGTTACTTGCTGGAATTCCCCCTGCGCCGGGTGCTCGCCGCAAGCATCACCCTGGTGGACCGCCAGCACCAGGAATTGGCGCTGGGCAGCCTGGTAATGCACGAGCAAAGCAACACTCAGGCGGTGGTCGGCTGGGATGGCCTGGTGTATCTGGAAAACCTCAGCGCCCACAACACCTTGCAGGTCACTTTGGGAGAGGGCCGCACTTGCCAGGCAACCTTCGATATTGATGAGCAGCAACAGGATGTGCCCTTGATCGGGCCGTTAGTGTGCCAATGAGGGATTGAACAGGGAGTGTTCAGGTGAGGGGCAGCGTAGGGTTGTATGGCGTAGGTGTGTTGTTTTGCGGGCAGGCCATGGCGGCGTGTTCGGTGGTGTCCACCGTGCCGGCCAGTTTTGGTTCGATCAGTTCGATGACGGTGCGTACCGCCGCGCAAACCAGCTCTACGACAAACTCGGGCTTGAGTTGCACCCCGGCATTGATTTCGTTGCTGGTACCCACTGACCACTTTTACGCCACGATCACCTCCACCCAAAGCGGCATGGTCGGGCCGACCGGTGATGTGATCGGCTACACGATTTACGGCAACAACAGCACCAGTTATCCCATCACCCGTGGTGCGCAGTTCGATTTCGGCGGCGCTGGCGGCATCGCCCAGAGCATTGGCCTGGTCACTGGGCCCGGCGCGAAAACCGTGCCGCTGTACCTGAGCAGCATCACCGGCAGCAACGTCGCTGCCGGGGTGTACACCGAGACATTGAGCATCGCGTGGAACTGGAACTATTGCTCGGGAGTCGGCATTGGCGGCGCCTGCCTGGGACGTGACACTGGCAGCGGCACGGCGTCCCTGACCGTCAGCATGACCGTGACCAACGACTGCCAGATCACCGCCCCGAATATCAGCTTTGGCAGCGCGCCGGTGGTCAGTGGGTTTACTGCGGTGACCGGGCAGACCATCAACATCGCCTGCACCAAGGGCAGCGCCTATACCGTGGGCTTGAGCGATGGCCAGAACCCGGTGAGTGTCGGTGGTCGGCGGCGCATGATTTCCGGCAGCAACTACCTGGCCTATGACATTTTCCAAAGCGCCGGCACCACGCGTTGGGGCAGTGTCGGCACGGCGCGGCGGGCCAGTTCCACGGCCGAGGTCAACCCTGGCAACGGCTTGGGCGTCGGTAGCCAGGTGTTCAACTACAACGCCAAGGTCTACACCGACCAGCCCACGCCACCGGCCGGCACCTATCTGGACAATGTGGTGCTGGATGTTGGTTTCTAGAACTGCGTCTGCAGCGCGGCGGCCTGATCCACCGGGCTGACCATCGCATAGTTGTAGCCCCCGCCCGACCAGTAGTCGGCCTGCAAGCCATCGGCACTGCGGCTGCCGCGAGGCAGGAAACCGTTGTTCGGGCCCGGCGGGCGGATATAGAAGCTGATGCGCCGGCCTTGGGCGTCCTGGTACAGCACCATGGCTGCCGCGCCTTGGTCGGTGGTGAGCAGGCGCCCGCTGACCGGCTTGAAGCCGGCTTGGCTGAGGTCGGGCAGGCGATGGGCCTGGTTGAAATAACGGTCGAGCCAGGCCTGCATGGTGCCACGGTCCTGGGCGTTGTAGTCGGCGGGCATGATGCCGTCCTGGGCAAACAGGCGGTAGGCCTGCATGGCGTCGGTCATCGGCAGCAGCGGCGGCTGGGTGGCTTCGCGGGCGTGCCAACCGCCAAACCCGCCGAGGCTCACGGCGATCAGCAACAACGCCGCCGTGGCCAAGTGCCGACGGGACTGTTTCTTGATGCGCTGGCGAATCAGCGCCGGGTCCAATGCCGGGTTGTGCGGCTGTTGCAGGGCGCCGCTCAGCGACGCACGCAGCAACTGTGCATCCTGTTGCCAGGCCTGTACCTGGGCCGCCACTTCGGGGTGGCTGGCCAGCCAGGTTTCAAGCACACGGCGATCGCTGTCCAGCAATTGGTGATCGACGTAGGCGTGTAAATCGCGTTCGCTGGGGGGCAGGCTGATCATTTGAGTCTCCGCAGGGAAGGGCCGGTCATTTCGCCATCGCTGAGTTGACGCAACGCTTGGCGCGCGCGGGACAGGCGTGACATCACGGTACCGATGGGCACCTTGAGGATCTCGGCCACCTCCTTGTAGCTCAAGCCTTCGACAGACACCCACAGCAGCAGGGCGCGCTGTTCGGTGTTCAGTTGGTCGAAGGCTTGCAGGGTGGATTGGGCCAGCACCGTGCGTTCCACCGAAGGTTGCTCGTCATCTCGACCGGTGAAAAATTCGAGCATGCGCGCATAGCGACGGCTGCGGCGGTGGGCGTCGAGGAACTGGCGGTACAGGATCGAAAACAGCCACGCACGCAGGTCGCCCTCGATACGTTTATCGGCCCAGGCAACGATGGCGCGCTCCAGGGTCGATTGCACCAGGTCATCGGCGCTGCTGCTGTTGCGCGTCAGGGACACGGCAAAACGCCGCAACCTGGGGATGAGTTCACGTAACTGTTCGTCGAGTTCATGCATGGGATGAGTCTACTCACTTGTGTTGAGGTAGACGTCGGTCTGTGTAGGTTATTCCATGAACTGTGCAAAGAAACTTCCCCAGGTATGAGTGGGAAGCTTCTGCATAGCTTGAGAGTCTGTAATCTCGTGCGGCGTCCTCTATCCACCCTTGTATCTGTCGGTATTCAGCCGGCAGGCCAACAGAGAGAGGGTGCTCATGACGTATTCACCGAGCGTTAAACAGTTTTTTTCCAACGCCTCGCTGGCTCATTTGCCTGCCGCGCAGCGAGTTCTATTTGAGCAATGGGGATGCGGCCCTTCAGCGCTGACCGCCTACGCCAACGTACACCACGCCATCGAAGCACAAGCGAAGTTGGCGCCACACGCCACAGCGGCGGTGTGCGCGGGCCAACGTATCAGCTATGAACAGCTCAACCGACAAGCCAACCGTTTGGCTGTGTACCTGCTTGCAAAGGGTGTGAAGCGGGGTGACACGGTGGGGTTGTTCGTCGAACGTTCGATTCCCATGCTGGTCGGGCTTCTGGCGGTGTTGAAGGTGGGGGCCGCGTATGTGCCACAGGACGCCAGAATCGTGCCTACCCTGCAGTTGGGCATGGTTCTGGAGTCGTTGTCCAGTCCGGTCATTCTGACGTTGTCGAACTTGCTGGAGCACATTCCGGCAGACGCGGCCTCCCGCTGCTTGTGTCTGGACACGTTCATTGCGCAAACCCCTTGGGTGGCTGAGAACAATGATGGCGTGTCCGCCGAGGTCAGTCCCGATGGCCTGTGCTTTGTGCTGTTTACTTCCGGAACCACTGGGCGTCCCAACGGCGTGTGTGTCAGCCACCGCAACGTGTGCAACATTCTGTTGACCCAACCTGGGCAGATGGGAATGGCGCCGGGGCGCACTGTTGGGCAGATTCTCAATATCGGCTTTGATATGGCCGCCTGGGAAATACTCGGTTGCCTGGCGCATGGCGCGACCTTACTGATTCGCGGCAAAGATATCGCGCAGACAGCGGCCCAGTGCAACGTGTTGATCGCAACGCCATCGATACTGGCCACCCTGGACCCTTTGCAATGTCCCGACCTCAAGTACGTTGCGGTGGCCGGAGAGGCCTGTTCCCAAGCGCTTGCAGACCGTTGGGCCGAACACTGTACGTTCTACAACGGGTGCGGGCCCACCGAAACCACCATCGTTAACACCTTGCACCTGCACGTACCAGGCACGCCGTTGACTATCGGCAGGCCAACACCGAACAACACCGTCTATGTGCTCGATTACCAGGGGCGTGCCTGCGCGATAGGCGAGATGGGTGAGATGTGGGCCGGTGGTACGGGGGTAACGGCGGGCTATCTGAACAACAAGGCATTGACGTTGGACCGGTACCGACCGGATCCCTTTCGCGGCGGCGATGCGGTGATGTTTCGTACGCGAGACCTTGGGCGCTGGGTAGCTGACGGCCGACTCGAACATTTAGGTCGTGTGGATGACCAGGTGAAGGTTCGCGGTTTTCGCGTAGAGCTGGACGCGGTGTCGGCCGCTTTGGAGGCCGGTGCGAACTGCATGCGCGCGGTCACGTTGAAGCTGGACAATCGTACGTTGGTGGCCTTTGTCTCCCCAGCCAACGCTGACATAGAGGCTTGCCGGTTGGCCTGTCAACAGCGCCTGGCCTACTACTGCGTGCCGCAGTTCATCTACGCGGTGGAGGATTTTCCCCTGACCGCCAGGGGCAAGATCGACAAGGCACTGTTGCTGCAAGTGGCCCGAGAGTCGCAGGTGGCGGCGCAAGCGGTTTTGACCCAGGAGCCTGGTCATGATTGATGCGCTGACCCGTACCGTTGTGCCGCCCAAGCCAGCGCTTTGGCGACGCTGGGCTTCACTGCCGATGTTTTCTTATTACCACCGCCTGGCTTCAGGGGTTTTGATTGGCAACGCTGTGTTTGTGCTGTTGGCTCTGGACCTGCAAGCCATTGCGGTGCAGACGCTGTCGGACATGGTGCTGATTAACCTGTCGATCGCCATCCTGATTCGCCAGCAATACCTGATCAATGGCCTGTTTTGGCTGGCGACGCGGATACCGCGTACATGGCCGCTCGGTGTGCGGCGAAGCGCAGCCAAGGTGTACCACTTCGGCGGGCTGCACAGCGGCGCAGCCTTGGCGGCCACGGGATGGTTTGCGGGCTTGGTCGGTGTGCAGGTCACGCAGTATCTGCAGCAACCGGACAGTGTTTCGGCAGGTTCGCTCGGGGTCAGCGTGTTGCTGCTCAGCGTGTTGCTGTTCATGGTGGTTATGGCTCAACCACGTATTCGAAGCCGCTTTCACAACGGGTTTGAACGGGTTCATCGGTTTGCCGGTTGGAGCGCGTTGCTGTTGTTCTGGTGGCAAACGTTATCGACCACATCGAACCTGTTGCACAGCCTTTCGTTCTGGATGCTGGTCCTGCTGACCCTGAGCATCCTGCTGCCCTGGTTGCGGCTGCGCAAGGTTGCCGTTGAACACACGCGGCCTTCCACACATGCCGTGATTACGCGCTTGAGCCACACCTCGCCATTCGCCGGTTCATCCAGCGCAATCAGCCGCAGCCCGCTGTTGGAATGGCACTCCTTTGCCAATATTTGCGCGCCAGGCGAGGCGGGGTTTCGCCTGATCATTTCCCGCGCAGGCGATTGGACCGGGGAGTTTATCGAGGACTTGCCCCGCTATGTATGGGTCAAGGGCATTACCACCGCCGGCGTTGCCAATGTAGAAACCCTGTTCAGGTCTGTGGTGTACATCGCCACAGGCAGCGGGATTGGGCCTGTCATGCCGCATTTGCTCGCAGCGAAGGTACCTATTCAATTGATCTGGTCCACGCGTAGCCCGAGGAAGACCTACGGCGATGAACTGGTGGAGGAGATTCTGCGGGCCCAGCCACATGCAGTGATCTGGGACACCGATGAGCGCGGTAAGCCTGACCTGGTGCAGTTGGCCTATGGCGCGGTGCAAGCGTGCGGTGCCGAAGCGGTGATTTGTATTGCCAACCAGGCGTTGACTCAACGCGTGGTGCAAGAGTTGGAAGCGCGCGGAATACCCGCCCAGGGTGCCATCTGGGATTCCTGAGACAGCCTGAAGTGTGAGCGATATCAATCAAATCGTTGGAGATGCCTATGAATGTTTTAATGGAACGTCATGACCGCGTGGTCCTGATCAAGCTCAACCGCCCTGAAGCCAAGAATGCGCTGAGTTCGGCGATGATGAAGGCGTTGATCGGCCATTTGGCTGCAGTGGACCAAGACCTTGGGGTCGGGTGTGTGGTGATTACGGGAACCCGCGAGTTTTTTGCGGCAGGGGCCGATATCAAAGAAATGAGCGGCAAATCCTATCTGGACATGCTCAACGAAGACTACTTCGCCGGCTGGGAAGGTTTCACCCGTTTACGCACCCCCACGATTGCCGCAGTGACAGGCTATGCGTATGGCGGCGGCTGCGAACTGGCGATGATGTGCGACATGATATTCGCCGCTGATACCGCCACTTTTGCCCAACCAGAAATCAAGCTGGGGGTTATTCCGGGGATGGGGGCGACCCAACGTTTGACAGGGTTGATTGGCAAGGCCAAGACGATGGACCTGGTATTGACGGGGCGGCCAATGACCGCCCAGGAAGCCGAGCAGGCGGGGTTGGTGTCTCGCGTTTACCCGGCCGCGAACTTACTGGATGAAGTACTGGCAGTGGCGGCACAAATTGCCTCCTTTTCTCGAACGGCCACCCGCGCAGCACGACAGGCGGTGGAGCAATCCCTGGAGGTCGGCTTGCACGAAGGTGTGCGTCAGGAGCGTAGGTTGTTTCATGGCCTGTTCGCCACGCCTGATCAGCAAGAAGGCATGCAGGCGTTTCTTCGCAAACGACAGCCATTGTTTAACCAGCGCTAGAACGGAGTGGATCTACCAGCGCGTCTACTACAAAAAAACTACAGTCAACGGGGAATAAGCCTACGTGAGATTCGTCTCATAACACTTTTCCCCTGCGGCCACTGGCCCTGGAGTTTTTTATGGTTGATCACTCTTTACCGCCGCGTCCGCCTCTTAGTACCGCCAGCCTGCTGGTCAGGCTGGCGTGTATTGGGGGCGTAGTGGCGGTGGTGGTAGGGGCATTTGCCTACGTCAATGGCACGCTCGACCCACAACGTCTGCGGCCAAAGACCTTGGTCAATGCCCTGGAAACCAATAACGGCGTGCATCCGGGCTTTCGCCGTAACCATGCCAAGGGCGTGTGCGTGGCGGGGTATTTCCAGAGCAGTACCGAGGCCCGTGCGTATTCCAGTGCCCAGGTGTTCAGCGAGGCCAAGACCCCGATCATTGGCCGCTTTGCCTTGCCCAGCGGCAACCCCTACGCGCCGGACAGCAGTGTGCCGATTCGCAGCTTTGCCGTGCAATTCAGCCAGGCCAACGGCCAGCAATGGCGTACAGGGATGAACAGCATGCCGGTGTTCCCGGTGGGCACGCCCGAGGCGTTCTACCAGTTGCTCAAGGCCGGTGCGCCAGACCCGGCCACGGGCAAGCCGAACCCCTCGAGCATGCCGGCGTTTTTTGCCGCACACCCCGAGACCGCGCCGTTCCTGGCCTGGGTCAAGACCGCCAAGCCATCGGCCAGTTACGCGACTGAAACCTATAACGGCATCAACGCGTTTTACCTGGTGGCTGCCGATGGCACACGCCAGGCCGTGCGTTGGGAGGTGATGCCCGAGAGCCAGGACGCGGCGGGTGATACCGCCCCTGCGGGCAGTGACTTCCTGGAGCAGGATTTGGTACGACGCCTGGCTGCCGGGCCGTTGCGTTGGCAGTTGAACATGACCCTGGCCAACCCAGGCGACCCATTGGATGACGCGAGCAAAACCTGGAGCGGCGCACACAAGGTGCTCAACGCTGGCACCCTTGTGCTGCAAAGCAGCCAGCCCCAGGCAGACGGCGATTGCCGCGATATCAACTTTGACCCGCTGATTCTGCCCAGTGGTATCCAAGCCTCCAACGACCCCTTGCTGGCCGCACGTTCGGCCGCGTATGCCAGTTCGTACCTGCGCCGGGCCGGTGAAGTCAGCCCGTTGCACAGCGCCCCTCAGGAGTCGAAGCCATGAATGCTCAACCACGGTTCTTTGCGCCCCTGGCGCGCGTGCTGCACTGGCTGATGGCGTTGATGATCATCGCCATGCTGTTTATCGGTGCGGGCTTGGCGGCGTCAGTGTCGGAGCGTCATGAGTGGCTGATCCACCTGCACAAGCCGCTGGGCATTGCGATTCTGGCGCTGGTGATCGTGCGCCTGGCGGTACGTTTCTCGACGCGCCAGCCGCCGTTGCCAGCGGATTTGCCGGTGTGGCAAAGGCTGGCAGCCAAGGCTTCCCATGTGCTGTTGTACGCCTTGATGCTGGTGTTGCCGCTGCTGGGTTGGGCGATGATTTCAGCGGCCGGTGACCCGGTGATGCTCAGCAGTAACCTGCAACTGCCCGCGCTGGTGGGGGCGAATGCGCCGTTGTTTGCGTTGTTGCGCAAGGCTCACGGTTATTTAGCCTATCTACTGTTTCTCACTGTGCTGGTGCATCTGGCGGCCGCGTTGTTCCACGGTCTGATCCGCCGCGACGGCGTCTTGCAAAGCATGACCGGCAGTAAGGATTGACCGCTTTTTGTGGCGAGCGAGCTCGCTCGCCACAAAGAGCTTGTCACAGGGGTTAGCGCAAACGCTCGACGATATCAGCGACGCTGCTCAACACGTCCTTGCCCAACTGTTTCGAACGATCGCCTGACCAGCCAGTTCGCAGGTTGGGGGCGTCGTCGTTGTCCTTGAAGGGCATTTCCAGGGTCAGGGACAGGCAGTCGTACTTTTCTCCCACCGCGTTGCAGGCCAGGGTCATGTTGGCTTGGCCGGGCAGGTCGCGGGTGTAGCCGTGGGTGGTCTGGAAGTCCCGGGTCAGGTGGCTCAAATGGCTGCGGAAGTGTTTTTCCAAAGCTTCGATACGCGGGGTGTAGCCCGGGTTGCCTTCGCAGCCGGCGGTGAACACGTAGGGGATTTCTTCATCGCCGTGGATGTCGAGGAACATATCCACGCCGTATTTTTCCATCTGTTGCTGGACGAACAGGACTTCGGGGCTGAGTTCCTGGCTGGCGCTTTGCCAGGCGCGGTTGAGGTCCTGGCCCATGGCATTGGTGCGCAGGTGGCCATGGAAGGCGCCGTCCGGGTTCATGTTCGGAACCAGATACAGATCAGCGACGGCCAGCAGTTTTTTCAGTTCGTCGTCGCCGTCCTTTTGCAGGCGCTCAATCACGCCCTCCATAAACCATTCGGCCATGTGTTCGCCGGGGTGCTGCTGGGCGATGATCCACACCTTGCGCCGGCCTTCGATCCCTTTGCCACGGCGCAGCAGTTGGATATCGCGGCCTTCAGCGCTCTTGCCGGTGGCCAGCAGGGTGACCCCGGCGTACTTCAGAGCTTGCTCGATCAACCAGTCATGGCGTTCACGGCTGTAGGGTTCGAAGTAGGCAAACCAGACGTACTTTTGCCGGGTCTGGAGGGTGATGTGCAGGATCTCGCCATCAAAGCGCGTCGGTACCCGGAACCAGTTGATATGGTCGTAGGACGCCACGGCGTTGTAGCCGCTCCAGGCATTTTTGTAAGACGAGCGCCCGGCGTTGCTCAAGCGAAAGGTATGGGTGTGCCCCACATGCATGCCTTCGGCCTTGAAGTGGAACCATTGGTAGTGATCGCTGCGGGTGTCGGGTTTGATTGCCAGCAACAACTGATAGGCGTCACTGGCATCCAGGACCTGGATGTTGCCGCTGTCGAAGTCGGTGCTGATCTTGATGGAGGTCAAGGCCACGGTCATAGTCTGGTTGCCTGAATATGAGTGATGTGGCGGCTATCTTACACAGGGGTTCGGTAAAACCTGGATGCAAAAATTGTTGCAGGGGGAGGGGGCGTCATCCGTGACGCCGCGGCAGCTTAGAGTCTATGAGATTGATTCTCAAGCGCTAATTCGCAGATATACGGGCTAGAGCGTTCGGACGACTTTCTTTGAGCGATAGTCTTTTGCTACCATGCGCGCCATCAAGCAACACACAGTCTTCATTAGCCTGAAGCCACGCCAGGGAAACTGGCAAAAAAAAGACCCGGCCAAAGAGCCGGGTCAAAAACCGTGATTAGCCTGATGAGGAGATATTCCAAGAGTCCGACCTAAGGTCTCTTGGTCTATCGACTGATCTCGCGATCAGCTGAGCCCAATAATAATCATTATCATTTGCAAGTCAAATGTTTTTATCCATGGGATAGAAATATTTTTCTTTCGTGCCTGCTACGCGTTTGCCGCCGCCCCTGGCGCCTGCAACGACCGCTCCACCATCGCTTTCGCCATATCGATCAAATACACCACCGAAAACGCCAGATCACGCTGGTTGCCTTGATGGCTGCACGCCGATTCGTAGGCGGTAGCCGCTGCACTGCGCAACAAGTCCGAGGCGTGTATCAGGGCTTCCTCCTGGCTCACTTCGGGTTTGATCGCGAACATGGCCCCGTCCGAGGCCGGCGTCGACCGATTTTCTTTCAAGTAGTAGTCCAGTGCGCGCTGGGCCGCGCCACTGCTGCACATGTCGTTTACTTCAGTCAGTTCGGATGTTTCGGGCGTTGGGTGCGTGCGGGTCGTCATAAGCGGCAGTACTCCGGTGGGTGTCGAAATCCTTGGGCTTGATGATAGTACGTATCGTATTCCTGTCGTTTTATGGATTACTACAAACTGTTTATTGCCCGCAAAAATGGGCGCCGTATTGTGATGCGCCATGGATAACTGGATAGCGTTGGTCAAAGCCAACATGAAAGACCGCAAGGTCACGCAGGATGAACTGGCGCAGCGCCTGGGCATGTCCCAGGGCGGCATCGGCCATTGGCTCAATAAACGCCGTGTGCCGAGCCTGGCGGACATGAACCGCGTACTGGCCGAACTGGGGTTGGGGTATTTGGAGGTGGCGCTGGAGATTCGTGAACGGGCCACGCAAGCGCCTGAACTGCAAGCGCACTACAACCCGTATTTCCGCTACCCGGTCAGCGACTGGAAGCAGGCCTGCGAGCTGCGTGAAGAGCGGGCACCTTATAGAACCGAGCGCTACGAATTGACCGATTACCACGCTCAAGGTGAGGCATTCTGGTTGCCGGTGACAGGGGACGCCATGACTGCGCCCACGGGCATGAGCATTGCGGCTGGCATGATGATCCTGGTTGACCCGGCCATACCGCCCGAGCCCGGCAAACTGGTGGTGGCCCAATGGGCCGGTAACCCCCACGCCACCTTTCGCCAATTGCAGGAAGAGAGCGGCCAGCACTACCTGGTGCCGCTCAATCCCACTTACCCCAAGGTGTTGCTTACCGACGGCTGTCGCCTCCTGGGTGTGGTGGTGCAGGCCACGGCGAAGTTCTAGTCGGCCGTTTCAAGCTCCACCAACGCGCTGCCTTCGGCCACCATTTCACCTTCCTGGCAGAACAGCGCCTTGACCACACCGGCGTGGGGCGCACGGATGCTGTGTTCCATCTTCATGGCTTCGAGTACCACCAGTTGAGTACCAGCCTCAACGGTTTGACCCACTTCTACGAGTACTCGCACAATGCTGCCGTTCATGGGGGCAGTGAGGCCGCCCTGATGAGATTGATTAGCCTCGACCGCCGCAATCGGGTCGAACAGGCTGACGGCATGCATCTCACCGTCCCAACGCAGGTACAGGCTGCCTTCATTGCGCACCGCCAGATGGGCACGGCGCACGCCCTGGTGTTCAGTCAGCAATTGTTCGCCGCATAACTGCGCTGAGTGGCCGGCCAGTGTCATCAGCCGATCCTGTCCATTGCAGCTCAGGTGCAGCGACACCTCGGCAGGCAAGCCCGCACGAAAGCCCTGGTTATTTGCCCAAGGCCCATCACCCACCGGCAAGCTCTGCATAAACGCCGCGCCCGCCGCCTGCCAGAACTCATCGTTCAAGGCCCCTGGCGTCGGCAACAGCTCATCCTGATAGCGCGGAATAAACCCGGTGTCCAACTCGGCCGCGGCAAACGCAGGGTGCCCGATGATGCGGCGCAAAAAGCCCAGGTTGGTCTTGAGCCCGCCGACTGCAAACTCATCCAGCATGCTCAATAAGCGCAGGCGCGCCTGTTCGCGGTCTTCGCCCCAGGCAATCAACTTGCCGAGCATCGGGTCGTAGAAGGGCGACACGCTGTCGCCTTGCTCGACGCCGCTGTCCACGCGGCGCCCAGCGCCAGGGCGGCACTCGCGGTACAGCGCCAGGTGCCCGGTGGCCGGCAGAAAGTCATTGGCCGGGTCTTCGGCATACAGCCGCACTTCAATCGCATGACCGTTCAACGCGACCTGCTCTTGCGTGATCGGCAGCGCCTCGCCCTGGGCCACCCGAATCTGCCAGGCCACCAGGTCGAGGCCGGTAATCGCTTCGGTCACCGGGTGCTCGACTTGCAGCCGCGTGTTCATCTCCATGAAGAAAAACTCGCCACGGGCATCCAGCAAAAACTCCACCGTGCCCGCGCCGACATATCCGATGGCCTGGGCAGCGCGCACGGCTGCTTCGCCCATGGCCTTGCGCTGCTCCACACTCAAGCCGGGCGCCGGGGCTTCTTCCACGACCTTTTGATGGCGCCGCTGGATCGAGCAGTCGCGTTCATTGAGGTACAGGCAATGGCCATGCTGGTCGGCAAACACCTGGATCTCCACATGCCGCGGCTTGAGCAGGTATTTCTCCACCAGCATCTGCCCGTTGCCGAAGGACGACAACGCCTCACGCTGGGCGGAAGCCAGGGCTTCGGCCAATTGGCTGACATCCTCGACCACCTTCATGCCCTTGCCACCGCCGCCCGCCGTGGCCTTGAGCAGCACCGGGTAGCCGATACGTTCACAGGCGGCGCGGAAGGTCTCCAGGTCCTGGGCCTCGCCGTGATAACCCGGCACAAGGGGTACGCCAGCCGTTTCCATCAGGGCCTTGGCCGCGGATTTGCTGCCCATGGCGTCGATGGCCGAGGCGGGCGGGCCGAGGAAGATCAGGCCTGCCGCCTCGATGGCCCGGGCAAAGCCGGCGTTTTCTGAAAGGAAGCCGTAGCCGGGGTGAATCGCCTGGGCGCCGCTGGCGTGGGCGGCGGCAATCAGTTTGTCGATTTGCAGGTAACTGTCGGTGGCTTTGCTGCCGCCCAGGTCGACGCGGATATCGGCTTCACGGCTATGGCGGGCATCGCGGTCGATGGCGCTGTGCACGGCTACGGTGGTCAACCCCATGGCCTTGGCGGTGCGCATGACCCGGCAGGCGATCTCGCCACGGTTGGCCACCAGAACGGTGGTGAGTGTGCTCATGAGCGCGGCTCCTGGTCTTGCCAACTTGGCGCACGCTTTTGCAGAAACGCGCGCAAACCTTCCTGGCCCTCGGCGCTCACCCGAATGCGCGCAATGGCGTTTTCGCAATAGCGGCGCAGCGCGGGGGTGAGGGCACCGTTGCCCACTTCACGCAATAAATCCTTACTGGCACGCATGGCCGCCGGGCTGTTTTGCAGCAGGTTGGCGACCCACTGGTCCACCTGTTGATCCAGAGTCTCGGCCGGATAACTTTCCGCCAGCAAGCCGATCTCCCGTGCGCGTTGGCCGCCGAACCGCTCGGCCGTCAGTGCATAGCGACGGGCAGCGCGTTCGCCGATGGCCTGCACCACGAACGGGCTGATCACCGCCGGTGCCAGGCCGATACGCACTTCCGACAGGCAGAACTGCGCATCATCGGCGCCGATGGCCATGTCACAACAACTGATCAGGCCCAGCGCGCCACCGTAGGCGGCGCCTTGTACCACCGCCAGCGTGGGGATTTTCAGCTTGGACAGGTTGTACATCAGCTCTGCCAGTTCCCGGGCGTCGTCCAGGTTGGTGTGGTAGTCCAGCTCGGCCGATTGCTGCATCCAGGCCAGGTCGGCACCGGCGCTGAAGTGCTTGCCACGCCCGCGCAGTACCAGGAAACGCAGGGACGGGTCGCCTTGTACGCGGTCAAGGGCCAGGATCAGCTCGCGGATCATCTGGGCGTTGAACGCGTTGTTCTTGGCTTCACGGCTGAGCCACAGCGTGGCAAAGCCACGGCGGTCGGTGATCAGTTCGAGGGTGTTGAAGTCGCTCATGCAAGGAGCTCCATGATAATGAGAGGCCTCCTGTAGGAGCGAGCTTGCTCGCGAAGATCGTCAACGATAACGCGGGGCTTGAGAATGACCGCGTTGCCCTGAGGTTCTTCGCGAGCAAGCTCGCTCCTACAGGTTACATGCGGAACACGCCAAAGCGGCTCGGCTCGATGGGGGCGTTCAGTGCGGCGGACAAGGCCAGGGCCAGCACGTCGCGGGTCTGCAGCGGGTCGATCACGCCGTCATCCCACAAGCGCGCGCTGGAGTAGTAGGGGTGGCCCTGGGTTTCATACTGGTCGAGGATCGGCTGCTTGATCGCGGCTTCCTCCTCGGCACTGAAGCCGTTGCCGGCGCGCTCAGCCTGTTCGCGCTTGACCTGCACCAGCACCCCGGCGGCCTGTTCGGCCCCCATCACGCCAATGCGTGCGTTGGGCCACATCCACAAAAAGCGCGGGTCGTAGGCGCGGCCACACATCCCATAGTTACCCGCACCAAAGCTGCCACCGATGATCACGGTGAATTTCGGCACCTTGGCGCACGCCACGGCGGTGACCAGCTTGGCGCCATGCTTGGCAATGCCGCCGGCCTCGTACTTCTGGCCGACCATGAAACCAGTGATATTTTGCAGGAACAGCAGGGGAATTCCGCGTTGGCAGGCCAGTTCGATAAAGTGCGCGCCTTTTTGCGCGGCTTCGGCGAACAGGATGCCGTTGTTGGCCAGGATCGCAATCGGGTAGCCATGCAAATGCGCAAAGCCACACACCAAGGTGGTACCGAACAAGGCCTTGAATTCATCGAACACCGAGCCGTCCACCAGCCGTGCGATGACTTCGCGCACATCAAAGGGTTGCTTGGCATCCGCCGGGATCAGGCCGTACAGCTCGTCGCTGCTGTACAACGGCGCCACCGGTGGGCGTCGCAGCAGCTCACCTTGCTTGCGCCAATTGAGGTTGGCCACGCTGCGCCGCGCCAGGGCCAGGGCGTGTTCATCGCTGTCGGCATAGTGGTCGGCCACGCCGGAGACCTTGCAATGCACATCGGCACCGCCCAGGTCTTCGGCGCTCACCACTTCACCGGTGGCGGCCTTCACCAGTGGCGGGCCGGCGAGGAAGATGGTGGCTTGCTGGCGCACCATGATCGCTTCGTCGGCCATGGCCGGCACGTAGGCGCCGCCGGCGGTGCACGAGCCCATCACCACGGCGATTTGTGGAATACCCTGGGCGCTCATGTTGGCCTGGTTGAAGAAGATCCGCCCGAAGTGCTCGCGGTCGGGGAATACCTCGTCCTGGCGCGGCAGGTTGGCACCACCGGAGTCCACCAGGTAGATACACGGCAGGCGGTTCTGCTCGGCGATGGTCTGGGCGCGCAGGTGTTTTTTAACGGTCAGCGGGTAATAGGAGCCGCCTTTGACCGTGGCATCGTTGGCCACGATCATGCATTCGACGCCTTCCACCCGGCCGATGCCGGCAATCACTCCGGCCGCCGGGACGTCTTCGCCATACACTTGGTGAGCGGCCAGTTGGCTCAGCTCCAGAAACGGCGAGCCCGGGTCGAGCAGACGGTTGATGCGCTCGCGGGGCAACAGCTTGCCGCGAGAGGTGTGGCGCTCCTGGGCCTTGGCGCCGCCACCTTGGTGGACGTGGGCGAGCAGGCTGTGCAGGGCGTCGACCTGTTCAAGCATCGCCGCTCGGTTAGCGGCGAATTCCGCCGAGCGCGGGTTGAGCTGGGTGTGCAGGGTGGCCATCGTGCACTCCTTCAGCGGGTTTCGTTGAACAGTTCGCGACCGATCAACATCCGCCGAATCTCACTGGTGCCCGCACCAATTTCGTAGAGCTTGGCGTCACGCAGCAGGCGCCCGGCGGGGAATTCATTGATATAGCCATTGCCGCCCAGAATCTGGATCGCATCCAGGGCCATTTGCGTGGCGCGCTCGGCGCTGTAAAGAATCACGCCCGCGGCGTCCTTGCGTGTGGTCTCGCCGCGCTCGCATGCCTGGGCCACCGCGTAGAGGTAGGCACGGCTGGCGTTGAGTTGGGTGTACATATCGGCGACCTTGCCCTGGATCAGCTGGAACTCGCCGATGCTCTGGCCGAACTGCTTGCGGTCGTGGATGTAGGGCACGATCAAGTCCATGCATGCCTGCATGATCCCGGTAGGCCCACCGGAGAGCACCACGCGTTCGTAATCCAGGCCGCTCATCAACACTTTCACGCCGCCATTGAGCACGCCGAGGATGTTTTCTTCGGGTACCTCGACATCGTCGAAAAACAGCTCGCAGGTGTTGGAGCCGCGCATGCCCAACTTGTCGAATTTGTTGCTGCGGCTGAAGCCTTTCCAGTCGCGCTCGACAATGAAGGCGGTGATGCCGTGGGGGCCTTTTTCCAGGTCGGTCTTGGCGTAGATCACGTAGGTATTGGCGTCCGGGCCGTTGGTGATCCAGGTCTTGCTGCCATTGAGTACGTAGTGGTCGCCGCGCTTGTCGGCGCGCAGTTTCATCGACACCACGTCAGAACCGGCATTCGGCTCGCTCATGGCCAGGGCGCCGATGTGCTCGCCGCTGATCAGCTTGGGCAGGTACTTGAGTTTTTGTGCGTGGTTGCCGTTGCGGTTGATCTGGTTGACGCACAGGTTGGAGTGCGCGCCGTAGGACAACGCCACCGAAGCCGAGCCACGGCTGATTTCTTCCATGCTCACCACATGGGCCAGGTAACCCAGGCCGGCACCGCCGTACTCCTCGGGCACGGTGATGCCCAGCAGGCCCATGTCGCCGAACTTGCGCCACAGGTCAGCGGGGAACAGGTTGTCGATGTCGATCTGGGCCGCGCGCGGTGCGATCTCCTTGGCCACGAAGGACTGCACCTGGTCGCGCAGCATGTCGATGGTCTCGCCGAGGGCGAAGTTCAGGGACGGGTAACTCATGGACAGGCACCTTAATGTGAGCTTTGTTGTTGTGTGGGCGGGGCGCGGGAGGAGGGCGCTCACCTTTACGTTAACGTAAGCTTGCGTTACGACGCTGTCAATCGTAGTTTACGTATACGTCAACCTACAAAAAAGATAACAGGGGTCGTTATGGATCAACCGCACCCGAGCTACAGCCGTGGCTCCCAGGACAAGACTTTGCTGGCCATGACCATTGGCCAGGCATTCGATCACACCGTCGCGCAGCATCCACAGGGCGAAGCCTTGGTGGTGCGCCACCAGCAGCGGCGCTACACCTGGCGGCAACTGGCCGAGACGGTTGAGCTGCACGCCCGCGCATTCCTCGCCCTGGGTATGCAAACCGGTGACCGCCTGGGTATCTGGGCGCCTAACTGTGCCGAGTGGCTGATCTGCCAGGTGGCGAGCGCCAAGCTCGGGGTGATCCTGGTCAATATCAACCCGGCCTATCGCAGCAGCGAGTTGGACTACGTGCTCAAGCAGTCGGGCTGCCAATGGCTGGTATGCGCCGGTTCGTTCAAGACCTCTGATTACCACGCCATGCTCCAGGCGCTGAAGCCCCAGCTGCGCGGCCTCATCAGCCTCGACCCCAGCCCGCCGCCGGAATTCATGCCCTGGTCGCAGTTGGCGGCCCTTGGCGCAGGCGTGCCGCCCGAGCAATTGCACAGCCGCCAGGCCAGCCTGCATTTCGATCAACCTGTGAATATCCAGTACACCTCCGGCACCACCGGCTTCCCCAAGGGCGCCACCCTCAGTCACCACAACATCCTCAATAACGGTTACATGGTCGGTGAAAGCCTGGGCCTGACGGCAGGGGATCGCCTGGTGATCCCGGTGCCGCTGTATCACTGCTTCGGCATGGTCATGGGCAACCTCGGTTGCATCACCCACGGCACTACCATGATCTACCCCAATGACGGTTTCGACCCGCTGCTGACGCTGAGCGCCGTCGCCGAAGAAAAAGCCACCGGCTTATACGGCGTGCCGACCATGTTCATCGCGCTGCTCGATCACCCGCGCCGGGCCGAGTTCGACCTGTCCAGTCTGCGCACCGGCATCATGGCTGGGGCGACATGTCCGATCGAGGTGATGCGTCGGGTCATTCATGAGCTGCACATGAGTGAAGTGCAGATCGCCTACGGCATGACCGAAACCAGCCCGGTGTCGCTGCAGACCGGCGCGGATGACGATATCGAACGGCGTGTCACCACCGTGGGCCGCACCCAACCGCAACTGGAAACCAAGATTGTCGACGAGGCTGGTAACACCGTGGCGCGCGGCATGATCGGTGAGCTGTGCACCCGGGGTTACAGTGTGATGCTCGGTTACTGGAACAACCCTGAGGGCACCCGTGAAGCCATCGACGACGCCGGCTGGATGCGCACTGGCGATCTGGCGACCATGGATGATCAGGGTTACGTGTGCATCGCCGGGCGTAACAAAGACATGATTATTCGCGGGGGGGAGAACGTTTACCCCCGGGAGCTGGAAGAATTTTTCTTTACTCATCCGGCCGTAGCGGACGTGCAGATCATCGGTGTTCCAGATGAGCGTTACGGCGAAGAGATTGTTGCCTGGATCAAGTTCCATCCCGGGCAGGTGGCCAACGAGCTGGAGCTATTGAGCTGGTGCAAGGACCGTATCGCCCATTTCAAGACGCCCAGGCATTTCAAATTCGTGGATGAGTTTCCGATGACGGTAACGGGCAAGATCCAGAAATTTCGCATGCGGGAGATCAGCATAGAGGAATTGGCGTCTACTCGTGGCTGAGGGAGGGTTTAATCGCGGTGTGGGGTATGTGGATACCCCTCTTTGATGGAGCAATGATCGGATATTGATTGTTTGTTCTGTCAAATGGAATTCGGTAAATGAGCGATCTTGATCAACGCGATAGCAGTCAGTCGGGGGCGGCGCAGAGTGTGCACGCGAATGTCATACTGGATCGGGTGCCATCTTGGTATGACGGCGCTACTGCCAAGCACAAAAAGGCATTCGCTGAAACACAGTTAGTCGTGCCGCAGTGGTATACAAATTTATCGCCGCAGAGAAAGTTGGTCGTGACGACGGCCTATACGCGTAGTTTTAGAGCACTGAACAAGCTGGATGCAAAGTTCAGTAAAATGCAAGGTGCTGTGACGTTCTGCGAGCCTCTTCTAGTGGCGGCAATGAAAGAGGAGTTTGGTGAGGATTATGATGTCAGGCGGCTGTTTTTTGCGCGCAAGGTATTTGTGCCTGCTGATCGCTCAAAAGTTTTTGGTCTGGAGGCCACTGGATATTGCCGCTATGAAGGCGTCAGTTTAATCGAGGCCGCGTTAAATAACTTCGCGACCGAAGAGACGCTTGAAGTGGCTGACAAGGATGCCAGTATCATCACACGGTATGATTTTCACGAGCGGTCTCTTGCATTTAATGAGGCCGAGGTCCTCGCTCGTAAAACTCCGATAAAACCCTCCTTGTTTGCAAGTCTGTGCAGAACGTTGGATTTAGGCGCGCAATACTTGAGGCATGTTGAGTCGTTTGTCAGCCCCGTCGATACACCCAACTTAGCTGCGGGTACCTCGGCAAGAGCCCTTCGTCACCTGATGATTGGCGCGACCATGCAGCAGTTGACGTTCGCCGCCGAAGTGGCGCTTGAGCGCCGGCACATCAAGAAAGAGGCCTACCAACTGATACAACAGTTGGTGTGGCATCAGAAGGAACTGACGTGGCTGGGAAAAACAGTCAGTTGTTCATGTTTGAACGTGTTGGGGCAGCCGTTGGCGAAAATTATTGTTATCGGTCATTTGAATATTTACCCCGTGCACGGTGTATTTGTGTACAAGCGCGAACCCTGTTTAGTATTCATTCCGGGAGATCCTGTTTGCATGCTAAAGGAGTACGAAGGCTTAAATGACTTCAAAGTCGATTTGGTGGAGCGATTATGCCAAGCGGATTACCGGCTCTTTTTCAGTCAGTTCGTTCCGCACGCGAGCCGGTCACAATTTTTTACCAAACTGAAGCGGCACCTTGATCCCACTGACCAATTTTCTGAACTTAAAAATTTTGATGCCAACAAGAAAGACATAAGAACATTCACCATGGGTTACGGGCTGCGTCTTTCGTTGTTGTGGCAAGACTATGCTCGGCAAAACGTCGATCTCATGCTCAATAACGCCCAGGCGATCGCCGTTTCCACCGATGCGGCAGAGGTGCGTGCGCGTAACGCGTGGCTGCTTAAGTTAGGCAGCACGGCTCTGAATGTTTTGAACGTGGCAGTCCTTGTCTTTCCAGAACTGGCGCCCGTCATGTTGCTGGTTGGCGCGGTGCAAATGCTGCATGAGGTCGGCTCAGGTATAGAGGCGTGGGAAGAGGGGGATAAAAAAGCCGCATGGGCCCACGTTTCAGCCATCGTCTTCAATGCGGCAACAACGTATGTGGGCGCCAAGTTGTTACCGCTTGTCAAGACAGCATTTGTCGAGAGCCTGGCCCACGTGCGTTGCCCTGACGGCAATATCCGGCTGTATTCTCCTGACCTCAAACCCTACCAGCGACAGGTCACACTGCCCGATGGGCTCTCAGCCAATGAGCATGGCTTATATGAACATGAAGACGGCTTATACCTGCGGGAAAACCATACGTATTACCGGGTGGAGAGGGTAGGGACCAGCAATGACTATAAAATCCTGCACCCGGACAACGCGGCAGCTTACACCCCAAAGGTAAGCCGTACGAGCGCTGGCGCTTGGGCCCATGAGCATGAAAGCCCGCTGACACTGACCGATTCGCAGTTGATGCAGCGGCTTGGCCCGACAGCAGAGCGTTTTGCAAATGAACCCCTCAAGCTTGAACGCATTGTGCAAATGTCTGAAACCAATATGGACGCTCTGCGCAAAATGCATGCAGATCAGTCACCACTGCCTGGCCTCCTGGCCGATACCTTGAAGCGATTGGAAATGGACAGTGCAGTGGCGCAGGAACCCAACACGGTCAGCGCCTCACAGAGGGCGGCGCACCTGTCTGAGCTTTTCGCTCAACGCTATGCCGCTGCCGAGAGCGCAGGCAGCGAGGCCGCAAGGTTGATCAAGCGTGTGTTTCCCTCGCTTCCCCAATCCGTTATTGAAGAACTGTTGAACGCTGCCAACTCTGCAGAAATGAGGAGTCTCACCGAACACAATCGCGTGCCGTTGCGCCTGGCGGAAGAGGCTCGCCATTATCAACAGCAAGTGCGTTTGGCGCGGGCTTACGAAGGGCTGTACCGCAAGACCCTGGGTAATGACGATACACAACGCATGGTGCTGCACAGCCTGAGTAAGCTGCCTGGTTGGCCCAGCGACCTGCGCATCGATATCGTCGAGCGGCTGCCCGTAGGGGAGCGTCTGCTGGATTCATTGGGACCTGCGCATGCGGCCGTCAAGCGTCGCTTTATCAAGTTTGGCTCCCAAAATCTTTATGAAGTCCAAGACGATAAGTTTGCGATATTGAGTTCGCAGGCGGATATCTATGGGGCTGTCCAGTCGGCGGTTTCGCCCGAAGATTGGAGGGCGATGAAATTGACCGCTCATGATCGTGGCGCGAGCCTGAAACAGGCGCTGGAGCACATGTCGCTGATGCCGCGCGATGAACTGCGCAGGCTGTTAGGGATGCAGCCTGTCAAACCACGCTACAAACCGCCAATGCGTCTTGCCGATGGGCGCATGGGTTACCCGTTGAGTCCGGTAGTTGGCGCGGGGCGTCGGCCTTATGCGTGTGAAAGGGCAGCGATAGATCTTTATCCGTCACAGTCCATTGAGGAGGTGGAGCAAATGTTGGGGTTGCAAGGCGTCAGCGATATTGCGTTCCTGGCAAAAATGGAAGCACTCAATCGCGAGTTTACGCAACTCAAGACCGACCTGGACGCTTGGCGCGACGCAGGAGAGCAGCAACAACGCAGGGCCCGAGGTCGGGTCGCCAATACACTCAAAGACGCATGGCAGCGTAGGTCATCGCAACAAGCCCAGGCTTCCGAGCAGGAGGGGATGAAATACATCCTGCGCTTGGCCGATGAGCAAATTGGTGAGTTACCTCCGATTACGGCGAACATGGATCATGTGGACTGTCTTGATTTATCGAGAATGTATCTTTCGGATGCATCCTTGCCCTTTTTGAATGGGTTTGGCGGTTTGCGCTGGTTGGATATCAGCTACAGCAACTTCACGCGTTTGCCGGAGTTCGCCAAGGGTGGCGCGGGTCTGACCACGCTCAATTTGAGCGACAATGACATACGGCTGACGGGGCAAAGCCAGGCACGCCTCCAGGGCATGCGGAGTTTGACCACACTGAATCTCTCCCACAACCGTCATTTGGGATGGGCCGCCGACCTGAGCAACATGCATGATTTGAACCGGCTCAATCTGGCGAATACCGGAACGACAACGTTCCCCAGAGGCGTCGAACATCTGAATAACTTGGCCTGGATCGATCTGCATACAAACGCGATGACTGAATTGCCTCAGTACGCCCTCGATCATCCAAGTCGAATCAGTGTGCATGATAATCCTATATCGCAAGAGCGCTTTCCCGATGACCACGTCACCCTCGTCGAGGGGCGCAGGTTATGGCTGCACGATTCTCCCGCAGACATGCAAACCAGTCGCGGCGATATGTGGGACCAGCTCAGCTCCAGTCCTCAGGCTGAGGCGTTTTTCGCCGTGGTGGCGGACACGACACGTTGCGCAGAGTACGTATCCGGCGCCACTCGACCGCAGTTGGCCGAGCGCGTCTGGGACATGATTAAAGCGGTCTATGAGAATCAAAAGACCCGTGACGTATTGTTTAAGTCCGCTGATGGCCGCGCTACCTGTGGTGACGGAAGCGTACTTGAGTTCATGAAGCTGGAAACTGAGCTGTTAGTAGAACAGTCGCGTGAGAGGGTGGGGGAGCATGAGGTAGAAGCGACCTTTATCAGCACTGGCGAGCGGCTTTTTCGCCTGAGGTTGGTGGATATCATCGCTCAGCGTGATGTCGAGGCGCGAGGGCCCGACTTTGCGGAGGAGACCGAAGTTGTTCTTGCGTATCGCACCGGCTTGGCACAGCGGCTGAATTTGCCGATCAAAACCTTCGAAATGCTCTATCGCCAAACCGCGGGTGTGAGCTCAGAGACACTTGATGCTGCTTATCTAAAAGTGCTTGAGGACGAAAAAAATATGAGTGAAAAGAGTCGTTTTTTTGTAGACATGGCGTTTTGGAGGAAGCAGCTTCGCGCCCAATATACACAGGAACTCAACGCCCTGACGGCCACCGATTTTGAGTTGATAACTGAAACGCGAGAGGCATTGGAAGAGGTGACTGAACTGCAAAAAAGCCAGGGTCGCCCTGTAGATCAAGAGGCAAAGCGGGTGTGGCAGCGGGACTACGACGAAGCGATTGACAGCGTTGCTAACCTGCTGGGTAAGAACCGGGATGAGATTCTGACCGACGGTTCCATGACCGATGCTTTTTATAACCAGCAAATGAGACAACTGGGGGCGCAGCGACAAGCCAAGGAGACAGCGGCGATGCTGGCCCTGACGGTCACAGTGCTTAACAATTTCTCAGCGAAGAAGGTGGCATCCGCGTAAGTCAAAAAGTGCGAGCAGCACAAAGGGGACCCGAAGGTCCCCTTTAATTTGTCGTTGCGTGCTCTTTTTTTATTATTGAGGGGCGGCCTGTTGTTGTTTTTGGTAGCCGTGGCCCGTACCGCTTTTTTTGGCGACCCCCATCCGGGGTCAAGAGCAAACGTATTTTTTTGAACGCTGACCTGCTTCTTCGTAAACGATCCAACCAGTGGGTAGCTACCTGAGGTAGTTTTATTTTTCTCTATCCGGTTGCGGGTTGCGGCATGCCGTACCCTGGGAAGCACATCTTCTCCAAAAAAATCTGTTAGCTGCGTCTCTGCCGTGTTGTTTTTGTTATGTCAGAGTCGTTTCGTCTTATTTTTATTAGGTTTGGCGCTTTTTATTCTTGTTATGCCATAGAGATAGCAGAAGGCGTGCCAACTTTTTAAAAGCCTTTTAAATCAATGAGTTAGTTTTTTGGTCGGCGTTTTCGTTCAGTCGGTGCGGCCGATTTTGTTCCCGCGTTACCCGTTATGCCGGGGGGCGGTAACACATTGTCACAGCTATGCTACTCACCCGGCGTTACGCACCTTCGCCACGCGGGACCCGGTTGGCCGTCCCAGCACCTGGCTGATCTGTTGGCCGGCGCCAATCAGGCGTTCCAGGTCGATACCCGTGTCGATACCCAGGCCGTTGAGCAGGTACAGTACGTCCTCAGTGGCGACGTTACCGCTGGCGCCTTTGGCGTAAGGGCAGCCGCCCAGGCCGGCGATAGAGCTGTCGAACACCGTGATGCCTTCCAGCAGGCTGGCATAGATGTTGGCGATGGCCTGGCCGTAGGTGTCGTGGAAATGCCCGGCCAGCTTGTCCCGTGGCACGTGCGCGCCGACCACTTCGAACAGGCGTCGGGTAGCGCCCGCGGTGCCAGTGCCGATGGTGTCGCCCAGGGACACTTCATAGCAGCCCATGGCATACAACTCGCGGGCGACCGCCGCCACTTGCTCCGGGGCGATCTCGCCTTCATAGGGGCAACCCAGCACACAGGACACGTAACCGCGTACGCTCACGCCGTGCTGCTTGGCCGAGGCCATGATCGGCGCGAAGCGCTCCAGGCTTTCGCTGATCGAGCAATTGATATTGCGCTGGGAAAACGCCTCGGAGGCCGCCGCAAACACCGCGACTTCCTTGACCCCGGCCGCCAGCGCATCCTCGAAGCCGCGCAGGTTCGGTGCCAGGGCACCATAGGTCACACCAGGCTTGCGCTGGATCTGTGCAAAGACTTCGGCGGAGCCGGCCATTTGCGGCACCCACTTGGGTGAGACAAAACTGCCGACTTCGATGTAGCTCAAACCGGCGGCGCTCAAGGCGTCTACCAGTTGGACCTTATCCGCCACGCTAATGGGCTGGGCTTCGTTCTGCAAACCGTCGCGCGGGCCGACTTCAACCAGGCGTACGTGGGAGGGGAGAGACATGGCAGTTACCTTCTGGTCAATGGCCGGCTTGGCTGATGGTCTGCGCCAGGGCCTGGGTGCAACGCTCTTCAGCGGTGTCCAGTTCCAGCTTCATCTGTTCGATATCCAGCAGTTGCTGTTCCAACTGCTCACGGCGTTCGGCAATCTTGGCCAGCATGCTGTTAAGTTGGATCTGATTGCCGCCGGTGGGGTCGTAGAGTTCGATCAACTCGCGGCATTCGGCCAGGGAGAAGCCGATGCGCTTGCCACGCAGGATCAGCTTGAGGCTGACCTTGTCGCGCCCCGAGTAAATGCGCTCCTGGCCCCGACGCTCCGGGGCCAGCAAGCCTTGTTCTTCATAGAAACGAATGGCGCGGGTGGTGATGTCGAGCTCGCGGGCGAGGTCGGAGATGCTGTAGGTGGTGCTCATGGCAGTGCTCAAGAAAGTCTTGGCGCTAAGCTAATTACAGGTTGACGTAAACGTCAAGGGCCGCTGCGCAGCCCATCGGAAGCAAGCCCACAGACATAGGTATCTACACAACTTCTGGGCTGTAGCAGCAGACGGTAACC
>NZ_LYSO01000042.1:0-48271 GCF_001728935.1 Pseudomonas sp. AP42 | reverse complement strand
GTACGCGGTCGAATCCAACATCCTGGTCGGCTGTCAGGCCGTCTTCGCAGGCAAGCCAGCTCCCACATTTTGATCAAGTGAGGCTTTTCTTACTTTTCAAGCAACCATTGGCGAGGGCCAGGCGTGAACTGGGGCACTTCATCGGCCTGCGCAGTATTGATCGCCTGGAAGATCTCCAGTTGCTCACCCTTGCGCGCGAAGATCCAAGGGTTGCCCTGGCCGTTCAGTTGCAGCCAGATGCTGTCATAGCCGCCGCTCATGGAGGCGCAGTCGCCTGCCAGGCAGAGTGAATAACGATCAACCCCCGGTAGGCCGGCGACCTTGCCGTCTGCCTGGAACTGCACCGTGGCGCCGCTGCCGGTGCCGTCGCTGATCTTCCAGTCGCCGCCCATGTAGGCCGCGTACAGTGCGCGTTCGAAGTTGGCGCCCAGTGGCGCGCCTTCTGGGGCCGGGTCTTTGGCGCGGGCAAACAGCTGCTCGGGCTCATTGTCGTTGGCCACTTGCAGCAGTTGCTTGCCTTTGCGCTTGAGTTCGGTGGCAGAGCTGCCATAGAAGTCCACGTTCCACGCGCCGGGTTTTTCACCCGACAACTTGCCTTCCGCTACTTCAAAACCGTTGTAGTAGCGCGCCTGCAAGGCCTTGGTGTTGACCTCCCACTCAAGGTTGGGGCCATAGGACTGCAGGGCTTCACGCAAAGGGCCGCCTTTGGCTGCCGCGTCGATGGCGGCCTGGTTGATCCAGGTGCCGCTCACATCCAGGTCGGCGGGGTTGCTGGCACAGCCGCCGAGCAGCAGGGCGAGCAACGAGGAGGCTACAAGCGCTTTGCGCATTACGAAATCCTTCTGAAACGAAGTCGGCGCAGCCTGTTGGAGCTGCGCCGGGTGTTTTACTCGATGACCAGAATGGCGTCCATCTCAACCTGTGCGCCCTTTGGCAAGGCGGCAACGCCGATGGCGGCGCGGGCTGGGTAAGGTTGTTCGAAGTACTTGCCCATGATCTCGTTGACCTTGGCGAAGTGGCTGAGGTCGGTGAGGAAGATGTTCAGCTTGACGATGTCCTTGAACGAACCACCGGCAGCTTCAGCCACGGACTTGAGGTTTTCAAAGACCTGTACGGTCTGGGCTTCGAAGCCTTCAACCAGTTCCATGGTCTTTGGGTCCAGCGGGATCTGGCCGGACATGTAGACGGTGTTGCCCGCCTTGATCGCCTGGGAATAAGTGCCGATGGCAGCTGGAGCTTTATCGCTGGTGATAACTGTCTTGGTCATGAATGACTCCTTGTAATGGATCGGTTATGCACGCATGCGGGTGATGCGGATCACACCGGTCAAGGCGCGCAGTTTTTTGATCACGCGGGCCAGGTGCACGCGGTCGTGCACGCTGACCACCAGCTGGACCACGCTGATGCGACCATCGCGTTCGTCCATGCTGATTTTCTCGATATTGCCGTCGGCGGCGTTGACGCTGCTGGCCAGCAGGGCGATCAGGCCGCGCTGGTGTTCCAACTCCACCCGCAGCTCGACATTGAATTCGCCGGTGACATCCTTGGCCCACGAGAGCTGGATGCATTTTTCCGGGTTGTGGCGGATTTCGGTGATGTTGCGGCAGTTGTCCAGGTGCACCACCATGCCTTTGCCGGCAGACAAGTGGCCGACAATCGGGTCGCCCGGGATCGGCGTGCAACATTTGGCGTAGCTGAGTACCAGGCCCTCGGTGCCGCGAATCGCCAGCGGGCCTTCAGGGCTCGGCAGCTGTTCGCCTTCGCCCAGCAGGCGGCGCGCAACCACGTAGGCCATGCGGTTGCCCAAGCCGATATCTTCCAGCAGGTCTTCGATGGTTTCCTGGCGGTACTCGTGGAGCATCGCTTGCACGCGCTCTTGCGGGATCTTGTCCAGGGCGCTGTCGAAGCCGTTGAGCACCTTGTTCAGCAGGCGTTCGCCCAGGCTGATGGACTCGGAGCGGCGCTGCAATTTCAGGGCGTGGCGAATATGCGTACGCGCCTTGCCGGTGACCACGAAGTTGAGCCAGGCCGGGTTCGGGCGAGCGCCCGGTGCGCTGACGATCTCCACCGTGGAGCCGCTTTGCAGCGGTTCGGACAGCGGGGCCAGGCGCCGGTTGATGCGACAGGCGATGCAGCTGTTACCGACATCGGTGTGCACCGCGTAGGCAAAGTCGACCGCTGTGGAGCCTTTGGGCAGCTCCATGATCCGGCCTTTGGGCGTGAACACGTAGACCTCGTCCGGGAACAGGTCGATCTTCACGCTTTCGATAAATTCCAGGGAGTTGCCGGCACGTTGCTGCATTTCCAGCACGCCCTTGACCCATTGGCGCGCACGGGCATGGGTGCCTTTGGGCTGCTCGTCGCCGCTGGACTTGTACAGCCAGTGGGCGGCGATGCCGTTGTTGGCCATCTCTTCCATTTCGCGGGTGCGGATCTGGATCTCGATCGGCACCCCGTGCATGCCAAACAGCGTGGTATGCAGGGACTGGTAGCCGTTGGCCTTGGGAATTGCGATGTAGTCCTTGAAGCGGCCCGGCAGGGGTTTGTACAAATTGTGTACAGCGCCCAGCACGCGGTAGCAGGTATCGACCTTGTCGACGATGATCCGGAACGCATACACGTCCATGATCTCGTTGAAAGCCCGACGCTTGCCGCGCATCTTCTTGTAGATGCCGTAGATGTGCTTCTGCCGGCCGCTGACCTCGCCCTCGATCTCGTCGATCGCCAGGCAATGGCTCAGAGACTCTTCGATCTTGTTGACGATTTCCTTGCGGTTGCCCCGTGCGCGCTTGACCGCCTGGTAGATGCGCGCCGAGCGCATGGGGTGCATGGCTTTAAAGCCAAGGTCTTCGAATTCGATACGAATGGCGTGCATGCCCAGCCGGTTGGCGATGGGCGCATAGATTTCCAGGGTTTCCTTGGCGATGCGTCGGCGTTTTTCGCCGGACAGCACTTCCAGCGTGCGCATGTTGTGCAGCCGGTCAGCCAGCTTGACCAGGATCACCCGAATGTCTCGGGCCATGGCCATGGCCATCTTCTGGAAGTTTTCCGCCTGGGCTTCGGCCTTGGTCTCGAAGTTCATCTGGGTCAGCTTGCTGACCCCATCGACCAGTTCGGCCACGGTTTCGCCAAATTGCGCACTGAGCGCTTCCTTGGCAATGCCGGTGTCTTCGATCACGTCATGCAGCATCGCGGCCATCAGGCTCTGATGGTCCATGTGCATGTCGGCAAGAATATTGGCCACCGCAAGAGGATGGGTGACATACGCCTCACCGCTACGGCGGCGTTGGCCGTCGTGGGCTTGTTCGGCGTAGAAATACGCTCGGCGAACCAGGTTGACCTGGTCGGCGCCGAGGTAGGCCGATAAGCGATCGGCGAGGGCGTCTATGCTCGGCAAAGTGTGAACTCCTGCCGATGGCTGTGACCCCGCGCCGTGCTACGTCGACCAGGCATAGGCTTAGACGTCCTCGTTGGACTCGCCTTCGAACGCTGCAAACAGCGGTTCGTCTTCAACGATTTCGGCGTTGGCGATGAACTCGTAGCTCATCAGGCCTTCAGCGATTTCACGCAGGGCTACAACGGTAGGCTTGTCGTTTTCCCACTGGACCAGGGGCTCTTTGCCGCCAGTGGCCAGTTGACGGGCACGCTTGGTAGAGAGCATGACCAGCTCAAAGCGGTTATCCACGTGTTCTAGGCAGTCTTCAACGGTTACGCGGGCCATGGTATTCCTCGGAGCGAATGCAAGATGCGCGCTGCCCGGTTGGGCGAGCGGACTGAGCAGTTTAAAAAATCACCAGCGTTTAGGGAAGCGCTGATTTTTCGCAGGCCTTCGCAAAACCGCTACAAGTGCCAATGTAAGGCCCTTGCAGCCGTTTTGGGAAGAGCCAATCAGCCGAGCAATTCGGCGAGTAATTTGCCGAAACGTTGCTGTTGGCGCTTTTGCTGCAGTTGGTTGGCGCGGAAAATCGCCTTCAAATCGTCCAGTGCGTGGGCAAAGTCGTCATTGATGATCAGGTAGTCGTAGTCGACGTAGTGGCTCATTTCGCTGACGGCCTCACGCATGCGGCCCTCGATGATCTCATCGCTGTCCTGGCCGCGGTTGGTCAGGCGCTGGTGCAGGGCTTGGAGCGAGGGCGGCAGGATGAAGATGGAGCGCGCCTTGGGCATCAGCTGGCGCACTTGCTCGGCGCCCTGCCAGTCGATTTCCAGGATCAGGTCGTGGCCTTCGTCCAGGGTCTGTTGCAGGTGGCTTTGCGAGGTGCCATAGAGGTTGCCGAACACTTCGGCGCGCTCCAGGAAGTCACCGTGCTCGATCATCTTGACGAACTCGGTCCGCTCTACGAAGTGATAGTGCACGCCGTCCACTTCGCCCGGGCGCATGGCGCGGGTGGTGTGGGAGACCGAAATGCGGATCTGCTCGTCGGCGTCGGTCAAAGCCTTGACCAGGCTGCTTTTGCCCGCGCCCGAAGGGGCGGAAATGATGTAAAGGGTGCCGGTGCTGTGGGTCATGGAGGGTGCCTTACTCAATGTTCTGTACTTGTTCGCGCATTTGCTCGATCAACACTTTGAGGTTGACCGCCGCCGTGGTGCTGCGCGGGTCGAACGCCTTGGAGCCCAGTGTATTGGCTTCGCGGTTGAGTTCCTGCATCAGGAAGTCCAGGCGCCGACCGGCGGCACCGCCGGACTTGAGTACGCGGCGCACTTCAAGGATATGGGTGCTCAGGCGGTCGAGTTCTTCGGCCACGTCGCTCTTCTGCGCGAGCAGGACCATTTCCTGTTCCAGGCGCGTCGGGTCGAGGTCGGCTTTCATGTCGGTAAAGCGGTCGAGGACCTTCTGGCGCTGGGTGGCGAGCATCTGCGGTACCAGTTCGCGCAGGGTCACCACGTCGGCTTCGATCGACGTCAGCCGCTCGTTGATCAGGCGCGCCAGCTCGGCGCCTTCGCGCTCGCGGCCGGCCTTGAGTTCCTTAAGGCCCTGGTTGAACAGGGCGAGGGCTTCGGCATTCAGGGCCTGCGGGTCGGCCGCGTCGGCCACCAGCACGCCGGGCCAGGCCAATACTTCCAGAGGGTTCAATGCGGCCGGCTGCTTGATCAGGCCAGCGATGGTTTCGGCCGCGGCCACCAGTTGGGCGGCGCGGTCGCGGTCAACCTGCAGCGGCTTGCCGGTGGTTTCTTCGGTAAAGCGCAAGGTGCATTCCAGCTTGCCACGGGAGATGCCCTGGCGCAGCGCTTCACGCACCGCTCCTTCGAGGTCGCGGAACGACTCTGGCAGGCGCAGGTGCGGCTCCAGGTAACGGCTGTTGACCGAGCGCAGTTCCCAGCTGAGGGTGCCTTGGGCCCCGGCTTTTTCGACACGGGCGAAGGCGGTCATGCTGTGCACCATGGAGGTACCTCGCGTTGGATAAATAGAAATTGACCTGGCCGACCTGTAGGAGCGAGCTGGCTGGCGAAGAACGCAAGGGCACCGCGTTGAATCAGGAAGGCCCCGTAATCGTTGACGTTTTTCGCGAGCAGGCTCGCTCCTACCGTCTGGAGGCGCAGGATTGTAGCGCAGTGGGAGGGGGTCACCCAAACCCGGGCATTGGTAACCGGATTTTTTAGAAGTGCCCCGAACCGGTTCGCGGCTCTATAATGCTCGGCAGTTTTTCGTCCTCAGTACAGGTATCCCCTATGAAACGTCCAAGTGGTCGCGCTGCCGATCAGCTCCGCTCGATCCGCATCACCCGCAACTACACCAAACACGCCGAGGGATCTGTACTGGTCGAGTTTGGCGATACCAAGGTCATCTGCACGGTCAGCGTCGAAAACGGCGTGCCGCGCTTCCTCAAGGGCCAGGGCCAGGGTTGGTTGACCGCTGAATACGGCATGCTGCCGCGCGCCACTGGCGAGCGTAACCAGCGTGAAGCCAGCCGTGGCAAGCAAGGCGGGCGCACCCTGGAAATCCAGCGCCTGATCGGCCGTTCCCTACGTGCCGCTCTGGATATGTCCAAGCTGGGTGACGTCACCCTCTACGTCGATTGCGACGTGATCCAGGCAGATGGCGGCACCCGCACGGCGTCCATCACCGGCGCCATGGTGGCCCTGGTCGACGCGCTGAAAGTGATCAAAAAACGCGGTGGCCTGAAAGCGGGTGATCCGCTCAAGCAGATGATCGCCGCTGTATCGGTCGGTATGTACCAGGGCGAGCCTGTGCTGGACCTGGACTACCTGGAAGACTCGGCTGCCGAGACCGATCTCAATGTGGTCATGACCAGCACCGGTGGTTTCATCGAAGTGCAGGGCACTGCCGAAGGCGCGCCATTCCAGCCGGCTGAGCTGAACGCCATGCTGGCCTTGGCCCAGAAGGGCATGACCGAAATCTTTGAATTGCAGAACGCCGCGCTGGCTGACTGAGTCGGCCCCAAGGAGAAGCACCATGAATGACAGCCAGTTGCCAGTTCCGGCACCGTCCAAGGAAGTACGCCAGTGGGCAATGTTGTGTCATTTCGCGGCATTCCTGGGGTTGGTATTTCCCTTCGGCAGCCTGCTGGGGCCGTTGATCCTGTGGCAGTTCAAGAAGGACATGGACCCGCTCGTCGATGACCAGGGCAAGGAAGCGCTGAATTTCCAGATCACCGTGGCGATCGCCTGGCTGGTGTGCCTGTTGTTGGGCTTTGTGGTGGTCGGCTTCTTGCTGATGACCGTGCTGGTGATGGGTGCGTTGATTCTGACGATCATCGCCGGTATCAAGGCCAACAAAGGCATTGCCTATCGCTATCCGTGGACCTGGCGCCTGGTCAAGTAACCGAGCGGCCACAAAAAAACCGACATCACTGTCGGTTTTTTTGTGCCTGGAGAATGACCTCAGATGGTCAATGTCCAATCGTAGTCCACGATCAGCGGCGCGTGCTGCGAGAAGCGCGGCTGGCGCGGCAGGCGTGCGCTACGTACGAACCGGCGCAGGCCAGGGGTCAGCAGCTGGTAGTCGAAACGCCAGCCAAGGTTGAGCATCTCGGCCTGTTCGTTATCCGGCCACCAGCTGTACTGGTCGCCTTCGCGGCTGACTTCGCGCAGGGCATCGACATAGCCCATGTTGCCGACAATCTCGTCCATCCAGGCGCGTTCCGGCGCCAGGAATCCTGGGGATTGCTGGCTGTCGCGCCAGTTCTTGATATCCAGCTTCTGTTGCGCCACGTACAGCGAGCCACAATAAATGTACTCACGACGTTTGCGTCGCTGTTTATCCAAGTAACGGGCGAAATCGTCCATTAGCTTGAATTTCTGGTTCAAGTCTTCATCGCCGTTCTGCCCGGAAGGAAGCAGCAAGGTCGCGATGCTGACCTTGTCGAAATCGGCTTGCAGGTAACGCCCGTAGCGGTCGGCTGTCTCGAAGCCGAGGCCGCTGATGACCGCCTTGGGTTGCAACCGCGAGTACAAAGCCACGCCACCTTGGGTGGGCACTTCGGCATCGCAGGCATAAAGGAAGTAGCCATCCAGTTGGAAGGCTGGGTCGTCCAGTTCAAAGGCGGAGGCACGGGTGTCCTGCAGGCAGATGACGTCGGCATTCTGTGCTTGCAGCCAACTGAGCAAACCACGCTCGACTGCAGCCTGAATACCATTAACGTTCACACTGATGATCCGCATAAATGGCCCCAAAAATCGCGTGCGTGTATGATACACGCCGTCCACCCAATTAGCTAAATCCGTGGTATCTGAGGCTTTTTTCATGCAGGCGTATCAGCGCGATTTCATTCGTTTTGCCATCGATCGCGGCGTTTTACGCTTCGGTGAGTTCACCCTCAAGTCCGGGCGCACCAGCCCGTACTTCTTCAATGCGGGCCTGTTCAATTCAGGTTCGGCCCTGGCTCAGTTGGGCCGTTTCTATGCGGCAGCCATCGTTGAGAGCGGTATTTCCTTCGACGTACTCTTTGGCCCGGCCTACAAGGGTATTCCCCTGGCTGCGGCGACGGCGGTCGCTCTGGCGGAGCATCACGGGCAGGACCTGCCGTGGTGTTTCAACCGTAAGGAAGCCAAGGCCCATGGTGAAGGCGGCAGCCTGGTCGGCGCACCGTTGACCGGCGATGTGCTTATCATCGATGACGTGATCACCGCGGGTACTGCTATCCGTGAAGTGATGCAGATCATTGCTTCCCAGGACGGCGCCAAGGCTGCCGGTGTGCTGATCGCCTTGAACCGCCAGGAGCGCGGCAACGGTGAGTTGTCGGCGATCCAGGAAGTGGAGCGCGATTTCGGCATTCCGGTGGTGAGCATCGTGTCGTTGAACCAAGTGTTGCAGTTCCTGGAAGATGACCCGCAGCTCAAGCAGCATTTGCCAGCGGTGCGTGCATACCGCGAGCAGTTCGGCGTCTGACGCGGCTCTCCCTGTAGGAGCGAGCTTGTGTGGGAGCGGGCTTGCTCGCGAATACGGTGGGTCAGCAACCTAATCAGTGACTGACACTGCGCATTCGCGAGCAAGCCCGCTCCCACAGGGGATCTCCATTGTCCTCACGCTCTATGCAAAAAAGCCCCGCTCAATTCAATTGAGCGGGGCTTTTTTGTTTGCAGCGATTAAGGCCGCTTGCGGTTACTGATCAGCGTGCCCATACCGGTATCCGTGAAGATTTCCAGCAGTACCGCATTCGGCACGCGGCCATCGATGATCAGCGAGCTGCCGACGCCGCCTTGCACTGCTTCCAGCGCGCAGCGGATCTTGGGCAGCATGCCGCCGTAGATGGTGCCGTCGGCGATCAGGTCATCCACCTGTTGGGTGGTCAAGCCGGTCAGTACCTTGCCTTCCTTGTCCATCAGGCCGGCGATGTTGGTCAGCAGCATCAGCTTTTCAGCCTTCAACGCTTCCGCCACTTTGCCCGCCACCAGGTCGGCGTTGATGTTGTACGACTCGCCATTGGCGCCCACGCCGATCGGCGCGATCACCGGGATGAAGTCACCCTTGACCAGCAGGTTGAGCAGGTCGGTGTTCACGCCCACCACTTCACCCACCTGGCCGATATCGATGATTTCCGGCTGAGTCATTTCAGGTGTCTTGCGGGTAACGGTGAGCTTTTTCGCACGGATCAGCTCCGCATCCTTGCCGGTCAGGCCGATGGCGCTGCCGCCGTGGCGGTTGATCAGGTTGACGATGTCTTTGTTGACCTGGCCACCGAGGACCATTTCCACCACGTCCATGGTTTGCGCGTCAGTGACGCGCATGCCATCGATGAAGTGACTCTCGATCGACAAACGCTTGAGCAGGTCGCCGATTTGCGGGCCGCCGCCGTGGACGACCACGGGGTTGATCCCCACGGCCTTCATCAGCACGATATCGCGGGCAAAGCCGGTTTTCAGCTCATCGCTTTCCATGGCATTGCCGCCGTACTTGATCACCAGCGTCTTGCCGACGTAGCGTCGAATATAAGGCAACGCTTCGGACAGGACCTTGGCGGTGTTGGCAGCGGCTTCGCGTTCGAGGGTCATTCAGGGCTCCGGGCAAAAATCAGAACGGTAATTGGAGATCAGGGGCAACACGTTTCAACTGGGCGTGGAACACGTCCTTGATGCGCTGCAACTCCGCTTCGGTATCCGCCTCGAAACGCAGGACCAGCACCGGTGTGGTGTTGGACGCGCGAACCAGGCCCCAGCCTTTGGCGTAATCGACTCGCACACCATCAATGGTGGTCAGGTTGGCGCCTTCACCCCATTGCGCATCGTGCAATGCGTCAATGATGCTGAATTTGCTCTCCTCGGTCACATGGATATTGATCTCAGGCGTAGAAATATCATTCGGGAAGGTCTGAAACAGCTCTTGCGCCGTGGATTTCTCCTTGCTGAGGATCTCCAGCAGACGAGCGGCGCTGTAAATACCGTCGTCAAACCCGAACCAGCGCTCCTTGAAGAAGACGTGGCCGCTCATTTCACCGGCCAACAGCGCGCCGGTTTCCTTCATTTTCTTTTTGATCAACGAGTGACCGGTCTTCCACATTAGCGGGCGACCGCCGTATTCCTTGATCAATGGCGTGAGGCGACGCGTGCATTTCACGTCGAAGATGATCTCGGCGTTGGGGTTGCGCGCCACTACGTCACGGGCGAACAGCATCAGCAGGCGGTCCGGGAACACGATCTCGCCGGTTTCGGTCACCACGCCTACACGGTCGCCGTCGCCATCGAAGGCCAGGCCGACGTCGGCGCCCACTTCCTTGACCTTGGCGATCAGGTCCACCAGGTTTTCCGGCTTGCCTGGGTCTGGGTGATGGTTGGGGAAGTTGCCGTCCACTTCGCAGAACAGTGGGATCACTTCGCAGTTCAGGGCTTCGAGCAGTTGCGGGGCAATCACGCCGGCTGCGCCGTTGCCGCAGTCCACCACGACTTTCAGGCGGCGGGCGAGCTTGACGTCACGGGTGATTTCATCGGAGTAGCGCGGGAGGATATCGACCTTGGTGATGCTGCCGGTGCCGCTGGTCAAGTCGTTGGTCTTCAGGCGGGTGTGCAAGGCCTGGATCTGTTCATTGGCCAGGGTGTCGCCAGCGATGACGATCTTGAAGCCGTTGTAGTCCGACGGGTTGTGGCTGCCGGTGAGCATGACCCCGGATTTGCCCGCCAGTACGTTGGCGGCGTAGTACAGCGCGGGGGTTGGTACCAGGCCGACGTCGCTGACGTGGCAGCCGCTGTCAGCCAGGCCCTGGATCAGTTGCTCGACCAACTCCGGGCCAGACAAGCGGCCGTCACGGCCTACCGAAACGTTGGGTTCGCCCTGGGCCAGGCTCTGGGAGCCGATGGCGCGGCCGATCCAGTAGGCGGTTTCGGCGGTCAGGGTCTTGGGGACCACGCCACGGATGTCATAGGCGCGAAAAATGCTGTCGGGAAAGGTCGGGGCTACGCGGGCTGCGGTACTCATCGCGGGGGAAACTCCATCTGAAAGGGGGCAAGGCTGGCCTGATGTGGCTGGCCGGCAGGCTCAAACTGAAGGGTATGACGGCGTTTTCGGCAGAGAGTTCGTGGTGTAAAAATGCCATCGGCGCTCTGGCTTTAGCATTATTTTTACGTAGTCCTTTGATTTCATTAGAGAAATCTCGATGATTATTTCCGCGCATTCTTCATCCTGAAAAGCCGGGCGGTGGCGCGTGGCCGGACGATGGCGTCCGGCCACGTTCAGCTTAGTCAGTGACTGCCGGAATGCCCAAAACCGCCTGCGCCGCGTTGGGTTTCGTCAAATTCCTGCACCAATTCAAAATGCGCCTGCACCACCGGCACCAGTACCAGTTGGGCGATGCGCTCGCCGATGGCGATGTTGAAAGCCGTCTGGCCACGGTTCCAGCACGACACCATCAACTCGCCCTGGTAGTCCGAATCGATCAGGCCGACCAGGTTGCCGAGCACGATGCCATGTTTGTGGCCCAGGCCGGAGCGCGGCAGGATCAACGCCGCCAAGCCTGGATCGCCGACATAGATCGACAGGCCAGTAGGAATCAGGATGGTCTGGCCCGGCTCAAGGACGGTGTCCTCCTTGAGCATGGCGCGCAGGTCCAGGCCGGCGGAGCCGGGTGTTGCGTAGGCCGGCAGGGGGAATTCGTTGCCGAGGCGTGGATCGAGGATCTTGGCTTGCAAAGCGTGCATGGAGATTAAACCTGGTTCAGCCGTTGGGCGATAAAAGAGATCAGTTGGCGGGCAATCTTGCCCTTGCTGGTCTGGGCGAAAAGGGTGGCGTGCAGTTCGCGGTCGATCACGCTGCACGCATTTTCCTCGCTGTTGAAGCCGATGCTCGGGTTGGCGACATCATTGGCAACGATCAGGTCGAGGTTTTTGTCTTTCAGTTTGCGTGCGGCGTAGTCCAGCAGGTGCTCGGTCTCGGCAGCGAAGCCGACGCTGAACGGACGGTCTGGACGGGTAGCGATGGTGGCCAGGATGTCTGGGTTACGCACCATTTGCAGGAGCAGGCCGTCGCCGCTCGTAGGGTCTTTCTTGAGCTTCTGCGGGGCGACGACTTCCGGGCGGTAATCCGCAACCGCTGCCGAGGCGATAAACAGGTCGCAAGGAATGGCAGCTTCGCAGGCCGCCAACATGTCCCGGGCGCTGACTACGTCGATTCGCGTGACGCGATCAGGGGTTGGCAAATGCACGGGGCCTGTGATCAGCGTGACCCGTGCGCCTGCCTCGACCGCGGCTTCTGCCAACGCAAAGCCCATTTTTCCTGAGCTATGGTTGGTGATGTAGCGCACCGGGTCGATGTTTTCCTGGGTTGGGCCGGCGGTGATCAGCACGTGCTTGCCGGTCAGGGCCAGGTGCTGGAAGCACTCGGCGGCGCACTGCGCAAGGTCGGTGGCTTCGAGCATGCGGCCCAGGCCGACGTCGCCGCAGGCCTGGCTGCCGGACGCCGGGCCGAACACCTTGAGGCCGCGGGTTTGCAGGAGTTGGGTATTGGCCTGGGTGGCCGGGTCGCGCCACATGGCCTGGTTCATGGCCGGTGCGATAGCGACGGTGGCGTCGGTGGCCAATACCAGGGTGGTCAGCAGGTCATCGGCAATGCCCTGGGCCAGACGGGCGATCAGGTCGGCGGTGGCCGGGGCGATCAGCACGAGGTCGGCCCATTTGGCCAGTTCGATATGGCCCATGGCGGCTTCTGCTGCCGGGTCCAGCAGGTCGAGGTGAACCGGGTGGCCGGACAGGGCCTGCATGGTCAGCGGGGTGATGAACTCGCTACCACCACGGGTCATGACCACGCGCACTTCGGCGCCCTGGTCCAGGAGCCTGCGAACCAACTCTGCGCTCTTGTAGGCGGCAATGCCGCCGCCGACGCCGAGAACGATGCGTTTCCGATACAGACGCTGCATTGGTTTGCCTTTCCAGTTCAGTGATGCCAGTTCAGTGACGCCTGCGATGACCCCTCCCCAGGTGAAATCGCCGGCAAAAAAGAGGGCCCTACGATAACACAGCGCCCGCCGGGCAACAGCGGAGCAGATACAGGGAGGTGGGATGAGTATTCGTGATTGGCCCGTGGCGGAGCGTCCGCGGGAGAAGTTATTGGACGGTGGCGCGGCGAGCCTGTCCGATGCCGAGCTGTTGGCGATCTTCCTGCGTACGGGAGTTGCCGGCCGAAGTGCGGTCGACTTGGCGCGCCATCTGTTGGCGCAATTCGGTGGCCTGCGCCCGTTACTGGAGGCCAGCCAGACGCTGTTCAGCCAGCATCTGGGGCTGGGGCCGGCGAAGTTCGCTCAACTGCAGGCGGTGCTGGAAATGTCCCGGCGCCACCTGGCCGAGCGCTTGCGGGCTGACTCGGTGCTGGAGAGCCCGTTGGCCGTGCGCGAGTACCTCAAGGCGCTGCTGCGCCATGAGCCCCATGAGATCTTCGGCTGCCTGTTCCTGGACTCAAAGCATCGGGTGCTGGGGTTCGAGGTCATGTCCCAGGGCACCATCGACGCTGCGATTGTCTATCCGCGACAAGTGGTCAAGCGCGCCTTGGCGTACAACGCGGCGGCGTTGATCCTGTGTCACAACCACCCGTCGGGGAGCGCGGAGCCCAGCGCGGCTGATCGAAAATTGACCAAATTGCTGCAAAAGGCGCTGGATGTGGTGGATGTGCGTGTGCTGGACCACATCATCGTGGGCGATGGTGATCCGTTGTCGATGGCTGAATACGGTTGGCTGTAATAACCCCGCCTCTGTCTGTAGGAGCGAGCTTGCTCGCGAAAAACCTGAGAACCCCGCGGGGCGTCAGGCTTGCCGCGTCATCGTTGTCGATTTTCGCGAGCAAGCTCGCTCCTACAGGTGGTGGGGCTTAGGGCTTGAGGCTGACCTTCGAGTAGTCCTGGCGGCCGAACGGGCTTACCTGGTACCCATCGATGTTCTTGCGGGTCAAGGCAAACGCCGTTGGGTGCGCCAGCGGTAACCACAGCGCTTGTTGCTGGATCTGCGCCTGGGCCTGTTGATACAGCTTGCTGCGCACACCTTGCTCGCTGGTGGTTTTGCCGGCACTGATCAACTTATCCAGGGTGGGGTCGCAATAGCGGGCGAAGTTGGTACCGGACTTCACCGCCGCGCAGGAGAACTGCGGCGTCAGGAAGTTATCCGGGTCGCCGTTGTCGCCGGCCCAGCCCATGAACAGCAAGTCGTGCTCGCCGGCCTTGGCGCGGCGGATCAACTCGCCCCATTCGATCACGCGAATCTCGGCCTGGATGCCAACCTTGGCCAGGTCGGCCTGCAACAGTTGGGCGCCGAGGTTCGGGTTGGGGTTGAGCAGGCTGCCGGTAGGGCGTGTCCATATCGTAGTCTTGAAGCCGTCCTTGAGCCCGGCGCGGCCCAGCAGCGCCTTGGCTTTGGTGAGGTCCTGCGGGTAGCCTGGCAACTCTTTGGCATAGCTCCAGGTGTTCGGCGGGTAGACACCGTTGGCCGCTTCGGCGGTGCCTTCGAACACGGCCTTGAGGTAGCTGCCCTTATCAAAGGCCAGGTTGATTGCCTGGCGTACTTCGGGCTTGTCCAGTGGCGGGTGCTGGCTGTTGATGGCGACGAATGCGGTCATGAACGCAGCGGTTTTCTCGACTTTCAGTGCCGGGTCCTTTTCCGCTTCGCCCACATCCAGGGGCTTGGGCGACAGGGCGATCTGGCATTCATCGCGGTGCAGCTTCTGCAGGCGTACGTTGGCGTCCGGGGTGATGGCGAAAATCAGGTTATCCACCGCCGGTTTGCCGGCGAAGTAGTCCGGGTTGGCCTTGTAACGCACCACGGCGTCTTTCTGGAAACGCACGAACACAAACGGGCCGGTACCGATGGGTTGGCTGTTGAGCTTCCCGGGTGTGCCGGCCTTGAGCAGTTTGTCGGCATATTCGGCCGGGTAGATCGAGGCAAAGCCCATGCTCAGTGCCGGCAGGAAGGTGGAGTCGGCGTGGTCGAGGGTGAAGCGCACGGTCAGCGGGTCAAGGGCGTCGATTTTCTTGACCAGTGTGGGCAATTGCAGGGATTGGGCGTGAGGAAAACCGCTCTGGGCGATCTTGTGCCACGGGTTGGCCGGGTCGAGCATGCGCTCGAAGCTGAAACGCACGTCTTCGGCGGTCAAGGTGCGGCTAGGGCTGAAATAGCTGGTGCGATGAAATTTCACATCGGGGTGCAGCTTGAAGGTGTACGTGAGCCCATCGGGCGACACTTCCCAGCTGTCTGCAAGGCTGGGTACCAACTTGCCACTGGCCGCGTCGAATTCCACCAGGCGGTTCATCAGCACATCGGCCGAGGCGTTGGTGGTGGTCAGCGAATTGTACTGCACCACATCGAACCCTTCGGGGCTGGCCTCGGTGCAAACGCTCAAATTGGTGGCGGCAACGGCCACTGGCGCAATAAAGAGAGGGGCAAGCAATAGCGGTAGGGCAGCGAGGCGCATATTCGGTTTCCTGTGCAGATCGAAGGCCCATCTGCGAGTGCAGTCTGGAAAAAGCCTACCGTAGAGGTCTGATTGATAAATGACTAGCCCATTTTTGCCTGTGCTTTTGGCCAAAATGCTGTTTTGATGGCGCCTGCGCGTGTTGCGCCGTGCACTTCCCTGTGACCGCAGGCGTTGTAAATCATTCTGTGCGACGAGCGGTCGGCTGTTACAGCGGCCCATCCTGGCAGCGGTTCAGGCGCTTGTGGTCACGATTTACGCTGCTAAAAGTACACTGGTTGTTGTTGCACTGGGGTCTTTCTGGTATAAAGCAGCGCTCTTTTCTAGGGGCCCGGTTCCTTCACTGTAGGTGTAGCCGGTAAGACCCTAAAGAAACGCGGCGCCTGGCGCCAAATGACTGAGAGATTAAGCGGCCAACCCATGCCGGGTTGGGCATGTGGTTTTAGAGGGCTGAGGCATGTCGAGAGTCTGTCAAGTTACCGGTAAGGGTCCGGTGACTGGGAATAACATTTCCCACGCAAATAACAAAACCCGTCGTCGTTTCCTGCCGAACCTGCAGCATCACCGCTTCTGGGTTGAAGAAGAGAAACGTTTTGTTCGCCTGCGTGTATCTGCTAAAGGCATGCGTATTATCGACAAGCGTGGCATCACTGTCGTGCTGGCCGAAATCCGTGCCGCTGGCAAGATCTAAGGAGCTCTATCATGCGTGAATTGATTCGAATGATCTCTAGCGCCGGTACTGGTCACTTCTACACTACCGACAAGAACAAGCGTACTACCCCGGACAAGCTCGAAAAGAAAATGTTCGACCCGCGCGTTCGCAAGCACGTGATCTACAAAGAAGGCAAAATCAAGTAATTGATTTTCTTCCTTGTGAAAAAAAGCCCGTATCTCACGATGCGGGCTTTTTTTTGCCTGGAGTTTGGTGATCAGGCTTTCTCTTCGAACACCACGTAGATCTTGCGGCACGCTTCCAGCACTTCCCAGGTACCGCTGAAACCGGCAGGGATCACAAAGCGGTCGCCGGCCCGCAGGGTCTTGGCATTCCCCTCGGCATCGCGCAAAACCGACACGCCTTGCACGATCTCGCAGTACTCATGCTCGGTGTAGTTGACTTTCCACTGGCCCACTTCACCTTCCCAGACGCCGGCGTTCATCTGGCCGCATGGGCTGTTGTAGTGGTTGTAGAGTGTCTGCTCGGGATCGCCCTTGAGGATTTTCTCGGCGGCAGGGCGGTAACGTTCGGGGGCGGTGTTGGCTTGGCTGAAATCGACGATGTCCTGGATGCTCATGTGCATTTCCCGTCTGGCCTGCGGTTGGAGAGCCCAAAGTCTATGTTTATTAAAATGAACATCGCAAGGGCGTTTGCCACCGTTATGTCAAATATATTGAAACATCCCCAGCCGCTGGTTTAGGGTGGCAGCTGCCTTGAGCCGAACCGCAGGCTGGTCGGGCAAGCATTCGTGATGGCGCCGGGATAAACCTCCCAGGCCCTTGTATTCAATAAGAGGAGGACACTCGCATGACCACCCTGACCCGTGCCGACTGGGAACAACGCGCCAAGGCTCTGAAGATCGAAGGCCGCGCCTATATCAATGGCGAATACACCGCCGCCGTTTCCGGCGACACCTTCGAATGCATCAGCCCGGTGGATGGGCGCTTGCTGGCCACTGTCGCCAGCTGTGATGCCAGCGACGCCCAGCGCGCCGTAGAAAATGCGCGTGCCACTTTCAATTCCGGCGTGTGGTCGCGCCTGGCGCCGGCCAAGCGCAAGTCCGTCATGATCCGTTTCGCCGCGCTGCTCAAGGCCAACGCCGAAGAGCTGGCGCTGCTCGAAACCCTGGACATGGGCAAGCCCATCAGCGACTCCCTGAACATCGACGTCCCCGGGGCGGCGCAAGCCCTGAGCTGGAGCGGCGAGGCGATCGACAAGATCTACGACGAAGTCGCCGCCACGCCTCACGATCAACTGGGCCTGGTGACCCGCGAGCCCGTCGGCGTCGTTGGCGCCATCGTGCCGTGGAACTTCCCGTTGATGATGGCCTGCTGGAAGCTCGGCCCGGCGCTGTCCACCGGTAACTCTGTCATCCTGAAGCCGTCCGAAAAATCCCCGCTGACTGCCATCCGCATTGCCGCGTTGGCCGTTGAGGCTGGTATTCCAAAAGGCGTGTTCAACGTGCTGCCTGGCTATGGCCACACCGTGGGTAACGCCCTGGCGGTGCATATGGACGTCGACACCCTGGTGTTCACGGGCTCCACCAAGATCGCCAAGCAACTGTTGATCCGCTCCGGCGAGTCGAACATGAAGCGTGTCTGGCTGGAAGCCGGTGGCAAGAGCCCGAACATCGTGTTTGCCGATGCGCCGAACCTGCAAGCGGCCGCCGAATCCGCCGCCAGCGCCATTGCCTTCAACCAGGGCGAAGTCTGCACCGCTGGCTCGCGGCTGCTGGTCGAGCGTTCGATCAAGGACACCTTCCTGCCGCTGGTGATCGAGGCCCTCAAGGGCTGGAAGCCTGGCAACCCGCTGGACCCAGCCACCACGGTCGGTGCCTTGGTGGATACGCAGCAGATGAACACCGTGCTGTCGTACATTGAAGCCGGCCACGCCGACGGCGCCAAGCTGGTCGCAGGTGGCAAGCGCACCCTGGAAGAGTCCGGCGGCACCTACGTCGAGCCGACGATTTTCGACGGCGTGACCAATGCCATGAAGATCGCCCAGGAAGAGATCTTTGGCCCAGTCCTGTCGGTGATCACTTTCGACAGCGCCGAAGAGGCCATCGCCATCGCCAACGACACCCAATATGGCCTGGCCGCAGCGGTGTGGACGGCGGATATCTCCAAGGCACACCTGACGGCCAAGGCTCTGCGTGCCGGTAGCGTGTGGGTTAACCAGTACGACGGCGGCGACATGACCGCACCGTTCGGTGGTTTCAAGCAGTCGGGTAATGGCCGCGACAAGTCGCTGCATGCGTTCGACAAGTACACCGAACTGAAAGCGACCTGGATCAAGCTCTAAGCAACACTGCTGATCCCCCTGTAGGAGCGAGCTTGCTCGCGAAGAACCTGAAGGCGCCGCGTTTATCCAGCATGAACGCGTCATCGTTAACGTTTTTCGCGAGCAAGCTCGCTCCTACAGTTCGTTTTGCAAACCAGAATTATCCACAGGAGCGTGGCAATGCGTTGGGCGACTTATTTCGCCGTGCTGGCCTCGGTACTCAGCGTTGGCCTGGCCCTGGGGGTCAGTATGCCGTTGGTATCCCTGCGCCTGGAAGGCTGGGGTTATGGCAGTTTCGCCATTGGCGTGATGGCGGCGATGCCGGCGTTCGGCGTGCTGCTGGGGGCCAAGATCTCCAGCCGCATGGCGTCCTGGCTCGGCACTGCCAACCTGATGCGCCTGTGCCTGTGGGCTGGTGCGGTGTCCATCGGCTTGCTGGCGATCCTGCCCAGCTACCCGGTGTGGCTGGTGCTCAGGCTGATGATCGGGGTGATCCTGACCATCGTATTCATCCTTGGCGAAAGCTGGATCAACCAACTGGTGGTCGAACAGTGGCGTGGCCGGCTGGTGGCGCTGTATGGCTGCAGTTATGCCTTGAGCCAGCTGTCGGGACCGTTGCTGCTGGGCCTGATTGGCACCGACCATGACTACGGCTTCTGGGTCGGCGCGGGCCTTTTGGTGGTGGCGCCGCTGCTGTTGCTGGGACGCACCGGGGCGCCGACGGCGGATTCGTTCAGCGTGACGTTTGGCGACCTGTGGCGCTTTTGCCTGGGCCTGCCAGCGATTGCCTGGGCCGTGGCGTTGTTCGCTGCCTTCGAAGCGATGATTCTGACGTTGTTGCCGGTGTACTGCCTGCAACAGGGTTTTACCGCCGAGATCGCCTTGGCGATGGTCAGTACGGTGGTGGTGGGCGATGCGTTGCTGCAATTGCCCATTGGCGCACTGGCCGACTACCTGCCGCGACGGACCCTGTTCCTGGCCTGTGCGCTGCTGTTGCTGGCGTCGAGCCTGGCGGTGCCGGTATTGATGCACACGTTGCTGATCTGGCCGGTGTGGGTGGTGTTCGGTGCGAGTGCCGGTGGGTTGTTTACCTTGTCGCTGATTTTGATTGGCGAGCGCTACCGCGACGATGCGTTGGTGCGTGCTAACGCTCACGTGGCGCAGCTGTGGGGCATTGGCTGCCTGATCGGGCCGCTAGTGGCGGGAGCGGGCAGCCAGTGGATCAGCGGGCATGCGCTGCCGCTGCTGATGGCGGCTGGGGCGTTGGGGTTGGTGGTGCTGTTGCTGCGCCAAGGTGCATTCGGTGCCGCGCAGCCGGCCTGACCTCGAAATGCAACCCATTGTAGGAGCGAGCTTGCTCGCGAAAAACCGGAGGGCGCCGCGTTAAACCAGATGCGCTGCGTTATCGTTGGCGTTTTCGCGAGCAAGCTCGCTCCTACAGGGTTTTTAGAGCATGCGTTCCAGGCCAACACTGGTGGCGAACCAGGCGTTGAACCGCCGCCACCAACTGCCCGGTTCGCGGGTCAGGGTGTGCATCTGGCCGTTGTCTTCTGTCACCCACACCAACTGGCCGTCCTGCAGTTTGGCCTCATAGCTCAACGCTGGCGCCATACCTTGCAGCGCGAGGTTGCGTACGTGTTCGGCCAGCTCGGGGCTGTCCACCAGTACGCCGACTTCGGTGTTCCACAGCACTGAGCGCGGGTCGAAATTGAATGAGCCGATAAACGACTTTTCTCGATCAAAAATCATCGCCTTGCTGTGCAGGCTGGAGTCCGAGCCGCGCCAGCTGCCATGCCGAAACAGGCGCGGGCCGCTGCTTGCGCTGGGGTCGCCGGGTTGCCTGCGCAGTTCATAGAGCTTCACCCCGTGCTCCAGCAACGCCTTGCGATACGGTGCGTAACCACCATGCACGGCCGGCACGTCGGTGGCTTCGAGGGCGTTGGTCAGCAGGCGCACCGAAACACCCGCATCGGCGCGCCCTGTAAGGTAGACCAGCCCAGGTTGGCCTGGCACGAAGTAAGCCGAAATCATGATCAGTTCATGGCTGACCCCCGCAAGCTCTGGCGCCAGCTGAGTGGTCAGCAGCAGTCGTGGGTCGGGGTCGGCCTTGGCCAGTACCTTGCTCGGTGCGTCCCACAGCGCCTGGTTCCAGGCCCAGATCAACTCGCGGCGCCAGATGTCCATGCGGGGTTGGGTCTGGTACGTGCGCAGGCGGTTATACAGCGCGTGGTTCTGCTGACGGGATTGGGCGAGGGAGGCCTCAAGGCGCCCGCGGGCGACGGCGAGGTCGACCTTGGAGGGTTTGTTCGAGACAAAGTCATCGATCGGCTTGCTCAGGGCGCTGTTCCAGTACTGGTCGAAGCTGTGACCCAATTGCTCGGCCACCGGCCCGACGCTGAGCATGTCGATGTCGGTGAAATTCAGATTGGGTTCGGCGTCGAAATACTCGTCGCCCAGGTTGCGCCCGCCCACGATGGCCACGCTGTTATCGGCCAGCCACAGTTTGTTATGCATGCGCCGGTGTTGCAGTGACAGGTTGAATACCCGGCCCATGGCGCGTGTAACGCCGGTGCTGCGCCCCAGATGCAGCGGGTTGAAAAGGCGTATCTGCACCTTGGGGTGGGCGGCGAGGGTGGCGATGATCTGGTCGAGGCCATCGCTGGTGGTGTCGTCCAACAGAATGCGCACGCGCACGCCGCGGTCGGCGGCTTTGAGCAGTTCGTCCACGAGCATGCGTGTGCTGATGCCGTCGTGCACGATGTAGTACTGCAAGTCGAGGCTGGTCTGGGCGTTGCGGATCAACTCGGCGCGCGCCATGAAGGCCTCACGGCTGTTGGGCAGCAAGCGAAAGCCCGAGCGCCCTTGGTAGGGGGCGGCCTGGGCCTGGATCGAGCGACCGAACGACGATTGCGCGGCCGGCAGAGCCTGGCTTGGTTGGCGCATGGATTCAACGTTGGCGCAGCCGACCAGAGGCAGCGCAAGTACCAAAGCCAGTAGAAGGGGCAGGCTAAGTCTCAAAGTGCGGTGCCTCGGGTGGGGGGACGTTGCTGCATGGTACGGAATCGGACCACAGCAAGCTCGAAAGATCCCACATGCGATTTGTGGAGCCGATTACTAGGAAGGGTGACGCTTCCTACGCTTCGGTTGGATTATTCCTGTGTGTTGCTCTTTCAAGATTCGAAATGATCGGTGTGCACTGGATCCGTAGGGAGACGCTTTTGATCTTGTGTATTTCAACCACCTTCACTTTGGTATTTCTATGAAAAAGCAACTCCTGAGCGTCACGCTGGTCGCTGCCATGACACCCTTTGCAGCACAGGCGGCAAGCGTTGATCTGCTCGTGACCGGCACGGTTATTCCGACTTCCTGCGTTCCGTCATTCAACGGTGGTTCGACCGTTGACCTGGGGCGTATTCATTCCGCGGCTTTGAGCCCGACTGCACAAAATAATCTGCCGACACGTAACGTCACGCTGAGGATCCAGTGTGACGCCCCGGCTGCGGTTGAAGTGTCGGTGGTGGATAACCGCTTTGCCACCAAAGCACCAGGGCTGATCTTCAATAATCAGACTTCTGATGCCAATTATTATGGGTTGGGTAACGTTCAAGGCGTGGGCATTGGTGGTTTTGCCCTACTGGCCAACAGGGCTTATGCCGGTGGCTACCCGCATGAACTCCTCGTGCGTAGCTCGCTTAATCCCGTGTGGGGGGTTGCAAGCAATGGTTTGGTGCTGGGGGCTCCACTCTCCTATTCGTGGGGTGTGAACGCTACACAAGGCCCCGTCGCAGTAACCCAGCACGCACTGGAAATGAGAGTGGCGGCAGTTATCCGTCCCACCTCCCAGCTACCAGCCGTTACTGACGAGTACAAGCTCGACGGTTCGGTCACCTTCGAAATGAAGTATCTGTGAGCCCACGTACTGCGTGGAGCTTTAGATTCTGATTTGACCGGGATGCCTCGCACGGAGGCTCTCGGCTCGTGATCAACGCATCACTGGGCGTCGTCCGGCGTGAGTTTGCACACGGCGGACGAGGCCCTCTCGGAGAGTGGCATGCACTGCCTTATTTCTTTACGCGCACTCGTCGCCATGACGTTGTCGTGCCTGGCTTTTGTTACCAGCTCTAGCGCGTGCGCTGTTGGCATGGTGCCGGAAACACCCATTGTGATTGTCGACGAGGGCTTGGGAGAAGCCACGTTGAATGTGAAAAACAGCGACGATCAACCCGCCTTGCTTTATAGCACCCTCGAACATATTGCCGAGGATAGCGAACCGTTGGTGCTGCTGGCTCCTCCTGTTGCAAGGGTCGAGCCGGGCAAGAGCCAGCAGGTCAGATTTATCATGCGCGCTACTGCGCCACTCAAAACAGAGCGGCTCAAGCGTGTGGTGTTCGAGGGCATCAAGCCGAGCCAGGACGGCACGGGCGCGCGTATCAGCCTTGGGGTCAGACAGAATATTCCGCTCATTGTGCGTCCAGCCAATCTGGCGGTTGATCGCACACCTTGGAGGCGGTTGGTCTGGAGCGTCGTGGGCGACAAGGTGGAGGTCAGTAACCCCAGCCCGTATGTTGTCCGTCTGGCCAAGTCCGTGACCTTGCTCCCCGGTGGCGCTGTCCTGGACCTGGGCCGCACGTATATCTTGCCCGATGAGCGCTTGGTGCTTGAAGCAAGCTCGTTGCTGGGGACGCATGTAAGGCTTTCCCCCGCAAGTGCCTACGGATTTGCCGTCGGCAGTTACGACGCCCCACTGAGCCGTCATTAATGCTCAAGGGGGTGAGTCAGCTCATTATTCGCTGCGCTTTACGCGTGGGCGTGACCGCACAGATGACTGTCGCTGGAAACGCTTGGGGTCAGGAATGGATCAATTTTGATTCGGCAGTGCTTGAAGCGCGGGGGCTAAGTCCACAAGTGGCCGAGTACTTTCGGGCAGCACCACGGTTCGACGCCGGGCCAAATCAGGTGGAGTTGATAGTCAATGGTGCTTCCGTCGGGCAGGTATTGGCCCTTTTTGATGACGAGGGGCATCTATGTCTCGATGCGCAGTTGCTTCAACAAGCCGGCATCGAGGCTCCGGTATCGGCAGTGCCTGAGGCATTGGGCAAGGCTCGGTGTCCGCGTTTGGCCCAGCATTTTACTGATGTGTTGGTGCGTCCAGATCCTGGCACGCAGCAGGTCTCATTGCTGGTGCCTGTAGATTGGCTGACCAAGTCCTCGCCATTACAGCGCACCTGGTCCCGTGGTGGTGTAGCCGGGGTCTTGAATTACAGCGCATTGGCGGTTGCGGTATCTGGCCCTTCAACGTCAAACCAGTATCGCCACATCAATACGGAAGTCGGTTTGAACGCTGGCGATTGGGTATTGCGCAGTCGACAGAATTACACCCAGTCGGATAACCGCTCCCGGTTTGAAAACGTCTACACCCAGGCATCGAGGACGTGGGAGCGTTATCAGGCCAATGTGCAATTGGGGCAGCTCACTTTGCGTTCTTCGTTATTTGGGGGCGGTGCCTTCAGCGGGGTTCAAGTGCTGCCTGATACCGGGCTTACGTCCAGGAACGGCGGGTTGCTTGGCTCGGGATCCGCTGTGGAAGGGGTGGCGTATGGGCCGTCGCGTATTGAGTTGCGACAGAATGGTGCGTTGATTTACACCACGTTGGTGCCCAGCGGCCCCTTTACCTTGCGTGATTTGCCACTTTTGAGCCTGCAGTTGGACCTTGAAGTGACGATCATCGAGGAAGGCGCCGAGCCGCGTAAATTCTGGGTACCTGCGGCCAATTTGCGTCCGGCGGGTGTAGTGAACACACCAGGATTCGCTTTGGCGGGGGGGCAAGTGCGCAGGTTTTCCAACGATAAGCGTGATCGTCCGAATTTCGTTGCCGGGACTAAGGAGTGGCAGTGGGACACGGCGACATTGTTCACTGCCGGAGCGATGGCGGCCACCGATTATCACGTGCTGGGCCTAGGGTTGGAGCATGCGTTGACGCGCTATTTGAGGGGTAATGTTCAACAATTGAGTTCTTCCGCTGCGTCGACTGGAATAGGTCAAAGCACTCAGGTTGGTTTGAATGTTTCTGTCGGGCCTAAGCTTTCCGCCAACCTCACGGCGATTCGCCGCAGCAAGCAATTCAGAACCTTGGACGACACCGACGCCGACGTCCCGATCGATAACCCCTTCGCCCGGACAGAACGCCAGTGGAGTGCCTCGTTGAGCTACGCAGACCCTTATTGGGGCGCACTGAGCAGTTCGTTTTCGCGTTACGACGGCGGCAGCGCAGGCGGTATATCGAGAGTGGGGGCGGGTTGGTCGCGCTCGTTCCAGGGGGTAAATCTGTCATTGAGCATGGACCGCGACAGCGGCGCCAATGCGCGGGGCCTTGGGGTTTACGCGACGTTGAGCGTGCCGTTGGGGCAGAGTCGCAACTTGAGTGTCTACGCTCGCCGCGATGACCATCGCGGAGCTCGCACGGGGGCTCGCTACAGTGAGCAACTCAGCGACACCGCGCGGTACAGCCTTGCCACCGACCGCACCGAGACTGGCCAGGCGGACTTCAATGCGCGGCTCGGCCTGGTGCCGCGCTACGCCAGTGTCGATGTCGGGCATTCCCGTAGCAGCAGAGGCAACCGTAGTTATGATCTGACCGTGGAAGGTGGCTTGGCTATTCATGACCAGGGTGTGACTGCATCGCCTTATGCGCTGCAGGACACTTTTGGTCTGATCAAGGTCGGAGATGCCGCTGGCGTCAAGGTCCGTACGCCTCAAGGGCCGGTTTGGACAGACCGTGCCGGACGCGCTGTTGCACCTAGCCTGCCGGCCTACCAACTGAGCCGGCTGGAAGTTGACCATGCCAGCCTAGGGAGCAAAACGCAGGTCCTCAACGGTTTTCAGCAAGTTGAAGCAGGACGTGGCGCAGTGCCAAGGCTCGATTTTGCCGTCAGCAATCACCGACCGCTGATGTTGAATGTGCGTACCGACACCGGAGAGTGGGTACCCAAGGGAGGGGGGGTGTACGACCGCAATGGTCGCTACTTGACCACGGTGGTTGATACCGGTGTGGTGTACCTGGACGATGCGCCTGAGCCCATTGTCGTATTGCACCTGCCATTACCTGGTGAGCGCCGCTGTATTGTTGAATTGGACACGCGCCAGCCTGCGCAAACCAATGCGCCCTACCAGACGGCTGATGCCAGTTGTCGGGTGATTGACCTTTGACCGACAGGATAGCCATGAAAAGTTTTTTTTTACTGACCACGCTGGTGTGTGCCAGCGCTGCGAACGCGAACGGCGATTGCACGCTGGCGCTCAGTCCCTCCTCAGTCAGTTATGAGGCACGCACGCTCAATATGCTTCAAGTTTCCGGGCATGGCGCAGCGTTGAGTTTCGGCGAGCGGCGCGTGAGATTGAGTGTGGACTGCCCGCGCATGCAGGCGCTCGAAGTGCGCTTCGATGCGCCGGCGGCAAGTCGGGATACTTATCGGTTTGGTCCGGGTGAGTTGCAGTTGCGAGTGGTCTCTGCTCGGCTCGATGGGAGAATGATCGAATGGTCACGGGAGCCTGACGGCGTGCGTAACGCTTCACTGTTGCGGCCGGGCGACCGTCTTCGGCCAGGGCTAAACGCAGCGTTGACCCAGGGTCAGCAATGGCAGGTTGAGATGATCGTTGAGCCTATCGTCAAACGGCAGGCCGTGAGTATTACTGATTTGAGCCAGTTCCAGGCCCTGGGCAGCTTCCGGCTTGAATAGGCTCAGGCTTCTGCAAGCAATGCCGCAGCGGCTGCACCCACCTTGCGCACGGCCTCTTCAATCTGCGCCGTTGGCTTGGCAGCGTAGTTCATGCGCAAGCAGTTACGGTACTTGCCGGAGGCTGAGAAGATACTGCCCACCGCCACCTGTACGCCTTGTTCCAACAGCACGCGGTTGAGCTTCAAGGTGTCGAACCCTTCAGGCAGTTCGATCCACAGCATGAAGCTGCCCTGGGGCCGGCTGGCGCGCGTGCCAGCGGGGAAATAACGGCTGACCCAATCAAGCATCAAGTCGCGATTACGCTGGTATTGGGCGCGCATCCTGCGTAAATGCGGCTCGAAATGCCCGCCTTTGAGGAATTCGGCAATGGCGATCTGCGGCTGTGTGGCCGTAGAACCGGTGCTGATGTATTTCATGTGCAGCACCCGTTCCAGGTAGCGTCCCGGTGCGACCCAACCAATGCGCAGGCCGGGCGCCAGGGTTTTGGAGAAGGAGCTGCACAGCAGCACACGGCCGTCTTCATCGAAGGATTTGATGGTGCGCGGGCGCGGGTAGCTGTAGGCCAGTTCGCCATACACATCGTCTTCGATAATCGCCACGTCAAAGCGCTGTGCCAGGGTCAGCAAGGCGCGTTTGCGCGCTTCCGGCATGATGTAGCCCAAGGGGTTGTTGCAGTTTGGGGTGAGCTGGATGACTTTGATCGGCCACTGTTCCAGCGCCAGTTCCAGGGCTTCGAGGCTGATGCCGGTGAGCGGGTCGGTGGGGATTTCCAGGGCTTTCATGCCCAGGCCCTTGAGGGTCTGCATGGCGCCGTGGAAGCTGGGCGAATCCACCGCGACGATATCGCCGGGCTCACAAATCGCGTGAATGCTGGCGGAGAGGGCTTCGTGGCAACCGGTGGTGATCACGATGTCTTCGGCGCTCAGTTGGCAGCCAGAATCTAATGACAGCCGGGCAATTTGCTCACGCAGCTCCATACAGCCGAGGATGTTGTCGTAATACAGCCCCGGCAGGTCTTGGCGGCGGCTGACACGGGCGAGGCTACGCAGCAGCGGCTTCAAGGTAGGCGACAGTACATCCGGCATGCCCCGACCCATCTGTATGACGTCTTTGCGCGGCACCGCACGAATCAGTTCCAGCACCAGGTCCCACTGGGAGATCTCCACTGGCCGTTGGGCCGGGCGGCCTATTTCGGGCAGCGCCGGCAGTTCACGGCCCACCGGCACAAAATAGCCCGACTTGGGCTTGGGCGTCGCCAAACCGTTGTCTTCGAGCAACCGATACGCCTGCTGCACGGTGCTCAGGCTCACCCCATGCTCCACGCTCAAAGCCCGCACTGAAGGCAGCCGATCGCCCGGCCGATAGAAGCCCTGTTCGATGCGGGTGCCGAGCAATTCGGCGAGGTTGACGTAAAGGGTCATGGTGCTCACTCCCGAGGGACCAGTACAGATAGAGGCAAAATACAGGATTCAGCCGCGCAGAGGGAGTATCTGTATGGGTTTAATAAAAGTTTGCTGAATCTGTCATGGTTCTGGCCGCCCGCGCATGCTGGTCACTCAAGGCAACAGGCCAATGAGGGGCAGTCAAATGAGCGGCATGAGCGATGTACGGCTGGCGTTACGCAGTCAGGAACTGGAAATGGCGCAGGAACAGGTGATCACTGCCCCTGCGCCTGGCCGCTGGAGTCTGTTCTGGCGCCGTCGCCATACGCGCAAGGCCCTGCTGGACCTGAGCCGCGAGCAGTTACGCGACATCGGGCTGACCGCCGAGCAGGCGCGCCGTGAGGGTTTGAAACCCTTCTGGCGCGATTGATCAGAGCAGTTCTTTGAGACGGTGCCAGAGCATCCCCAGGGCCAGCAGCGGCGAACGCAGGTGTTTGCCGCCGGGAAAGGTGATATGAGGCACTTGGGCGAACAGATCGAAGCGCCCCTGTTGCTCGCCGCTGATGGCCTCGGCCAACAGCTTGCCCGCCAGGTGCGTGGCGTTGAGGCCATGGCCGGCATAGGCCTGGGCGTAATACACGTTGGGTTGATCGGCCAGGCGGCCAATTTGCGGCAGGCGGTTGGCGCCGATGCCGATCATGCCGCCCCATTGGTAGTCGATCTTCACGTCAGCCAATTGGGGGAATACCTGCAGCATCTTCGGCCGCATGTAGGCGCCGATGTCCTTGGGGTCTCGACCGGAGTAGTGGCAGGCGCCGCCGAACAACAGGCGACGGTCGGCGGACAGGCGGAAGTAATCCACCGTCACGCGCTGGTCACACACGGCCATGTTCTGCGGTAACAGGCTGATGGCTTGCGCTTGGCTCAAGGGCTCGGTGGCAATGATGTAGCTGCCGGCGGGCAGCACCTTGCCGCTCAGTTGCGGGTTGAGCCCGTTCAGGTAGGCGTTGCACGCCAGTACCAGGGTTTTGGCGCGCACAGTGCCTTGGGCGGTATGCACCTTGACCTCAGGGCCATAGTCGATGCGGGTCACTTGGGATTGCTCGTACAGCGCCACGCCCAACTGCTGGGCAGCGGCGGCCTCACCCAGTGCCAGGTTCAGCGGGTGCAGGTGGCCGGAACCCATGTCGATCATGCCGCCTACATAGCGATCAGAGCCGATTACCGTGCCCATCTCGCTGGCTTGCAACAGGCGCACGTCGTGGCGGTAACCCAGGCTGCGAAGCTCTTCGGCATCCTCGGCCAAGCCCTGCAGGTCGCGGGGTTTGTTGGCCAGGTCGCAGTAGCCCCAGGTCAGGTCGCAGGGGATCTGGAAGCGCTCGACACGCTCGCGCACGATCTCCACGGCTTCCAGGCCCATCAGCTTCATCTGGCGCACGCCGTCGCTGCCGATCACCTGGGTGAACTGATCCAGCCCGTGGCCGACACCGCGAATCAACTGGCCGCCATTGCGCCCGCTGGCGCCCCAGCCGATCTTGCGCGCCTCCAGCAACACCACGCGAAAGCCGCGCTCGGCCAATTCCAGGGCGGTGTTGAGCCCGGAGAACCCCCCGCCGATCACACAGACATCGGCGTTCACCTCACCCGTCAGCGTCGGGTAATCCGGTTGCGGCACGCTGCTGGCAGCGTAGTAGGAAGCGGTGTGCCGGGCGCTGGCGGTCATGGGGAACCTCCCTGTCTGGAAAATTTGACGCAGGATACAGTGGTCGCACGACGCTGTCTGCGCGGGGCGTTTTGCGTCAGAATCCACGTCTATTCGCCGTTCGGTATGGGTTTCGATGAGTTGCAACAGTCAGAAAATCAGCGCGCTGCGTCGCCAGATTCCTTCGTTTGAGTGCGTCCCGGGTTGCCACGACTGCTGTGGGCCGGTGACCACCTCGCCCGAGGAAATGTCGCGCCTGCCGCGCAAGACCGCCGCCGAGCAAGAGGCGGCGATGGACGAGCTGAACTGCGTGCACCTGGGGCCCAAGGGCTGCACGGTGTATGACGAGCGGCCGCTGATCTGTCGCCTGTTCGGCACCACCAAGACCTTGCCGTGCCCTAATGGCCGCCGGCCGGTGGAGCTGATTCATCCGCGGGTGGAGAAGCAGATTCACGAGTACATGGCGAGCACCCGGCAGGTGCTGGTCTAGCGGATGTACTCGGTTAAAACTGTGGGAGCTGGCTTGCCTGCGATAGCGGTGGGTCAGCTAGCACCTATGCCTCTGAACCGACGCTATCGCAGGCAAGCCAGCTCCCACATTTGACCGTGTTGTGTCAGTGGGTCAGTCCGGAATCGGCAGGTTCAGGCTCTCTTTCACCTCTTCCATCACGATATAGCTCTTGGATTCGCGCACATGAGGGAGCTTGAGCAGGATATCGCCCAGCAATTTGCGGTACGACGCCATCTCGGAAATGCGCGCTTTCACCAGGTAGTCGAAATCCCCCGACACCAGGTGGCACTCAAGCACATGGGGTAGTTTCAGCACCGCGCGACGAAATTCTTCAAAGGTGTCACCCGACTTGTAATCCAGGCTGATCTCGACAAATACCAGCAAACTTCCCTTCAAATGCTGGGGATTGAGCCGTGCGTTGTAGCCCATGATGATCCCTTCGCGCTCCAGGCGCCGCACGCGCTCGGTGCAGGGCGTGGTGGACAGTCCGACCTTTTCCCCCAGCTCCGTGAACGAGATACGCCCGTCGGTTTGCAGGATGCGCAGGATATTGCGGTCGATCTTGTCCAGCTCCCGCTTGGTCTGGGTGTTGGTACGCATAGGGGATACGCCTCTGTCAAAAGGGTTTTTGCCAAGAATTGTCGCCAAATATAGGCATTTATATAGTGAAATGCACTGCCGATTGTTTTTTACACTGCGCCCATCATTGCTCGAATAACACACGTCAGCGGCCAAGCCCGCGATGAGGATATAAAAATGCGCGTTCTGGTCTTGGGTAGCGGCGTCATTGGGGTGACCAGTGCCTACTATTTGGCGCGGGCCGGCTTCGACGTTGTGGTGGTTGATCGTCAGCCTGCCGCTGCCATGGAAACCAGTTTCGCCAACGCCGGCCAGGTGTCCCCTGGCTACGCCTCGCCATGGGCCGCGCCGGGTGTGCCGCTCAAGGCCATCAAATGGCTGCTTCAGCGCCACGCGCCGCTGGCGATCAAGGCCACTGCCGATATCGATCAATACTTGTGGATGGCGCAGATGCTGCGCAACTGCACGGCCAGCCGCTATGCGGTGAACAAGGAGCGCATGGTGCGCCTGTCCGAGTACAGCCGCGACTGCCTCGACGAACTGCGCGCCGAGACCGGCATTGCCTACGAAGGCCGCAGCCTCGGGACCACCCAATTGTTCCGCACCCAGGCCCAGCTCGATGGCGCCGCCAAGGACATCGCCGTGCTGAAAGAGTCCGGTGTGCCGTTCGAATTGCTCGACCGTGCCGGCATTGCGCGGGTTGAACCGGCGCTGGCCAGCGTCACCGATATCCTCGCCGGGGCCCTGCGCCTGCCCAACGATCAGACGGGCGATTGCCAGATGTTCACCACGCGCCTGGTCGACATGTGCAAACAATTGGGCGTGGAATTCCGCTTCGAACAAGACATCCAGCGCCTGGACTACGCAGGCGACCGCATCAACGGTGTGCTGATCGACGGCAAGCTGGAAACCGCCGACCGCTATGTCCTGGCCCTCGGCAGTTACTCGCCCAAGCTGCTCAAGCCACTCGGGATCAAGGCGCCGGTGTACCCGCTCAAGGGTTATTCGCTGACTGTGCCGATCACCAACCCGGCAATGGCGCCGACCTCGACCATTCTCGATGAGACCTACAAAGTCGCGATCACCCGTTTCGACAACCGCATTCGCGTCGGTGGCATGGCTGAAATAGCCGGTTTTGACCTGTCGCTGAACCCGCGGCGACGCGAAACCCTGGAGATGATCGTCAACGACCTTTATCCTCAGGGCGGCGATCTGGCCCAAGCCAGTTTCTGGACCGGCCTGCGCCCGACCACCCCGGACGGCACGCCGATTGTGGGTGCCACGCCGTTCAAGAACCTGTTCCTGAACACAGGCCACGGTACCCTCGGTTGGACCATGGCTTGTGGTTCCGGTCGCTTGCTGGCCGACCTGATGGCGAAAAAAACGCCGCAGATCAGCGCCGCAGGCCTCGATATTTCCCGTTATGGCAACCACCAGGAGTCCGCACAACATGTCAATCCAGCGCCAGCTCACCAATGAGCGCATGAGCCAGATCGTTGTCCACAGCGGTACCGTGTATCTGGCAGGGCAAGTCGGCGACGATATGAGCGCCGGGATTGAACAACAGACCGGTGAAACCCTGGCCAATATCGAGCGCTTGCTGGACCTTGCCGGTACCGACAAGACCAAGTTGCTGTCGGTGACGATCTATCTGAAGGATATTGACGCCGACTTCGCCCTGATGAACGCGGTATGGGACAAATGGCTGCCCAAAGGCGTCGCCCCGGCCCGCGCCACCGTGCAAGCCAAGCTGTGCGAACCCGAGATTCTGGTAGAGCTGTCTGTCGTGGCTGCGCTGCCTTAACAACGATCCCTCTCCCGGTGCCGAGGTTGTTGGTCGGCACCGGTTTTTTTTACTTTGCTGCCTAGAAGCCTGCCGCCATGCGTCCAGCCCGTGCCCTGATCGACCTCCAAGCCCTGCGCCATAACTACCAACTGGCCCGAGAAGTCACCGGGGCCAAGGCCCTTGCCGTGATCAAGGCCGATGCCTACGGCCATGGTGCGGTGCCCGTGGCCCAGGCGCTGGAAGCCGAAGCTGACGGGTTTGCCGTGGCGTGCATCGAGGAAGCGCTGGAACTGCGAGCCGCCGGCATTCGTGCGCCGGTGTTGCTGCTGGAAGGTTTTTTCGAAGCCGACGAGTTGCCGCTGATCATCGAGCAGGATTTGTGGTGCGTGGTGCATTCGTTGTGGCAGTTGGAGGCCATCGAACAGGCGCGCCTGAGCAAACCGCTCACAGTGTGGCTGAAGCTGGATTCGGGCATGCACCGTGTGGGCCTGCACCCCAAGGATTACCAGGAGGCCTATCAGCGCCTGCTGGCCAGCGGCAAAGTGGCGAAAATTGTGTTGATGAGCCATTTTGCCCGCGCCGATGAGCTCGATTGCGTCAGCAGCAACGAACAAGTAACGGTCTTCGAGGCGGCGCGTCAGGGGCTGGCGGCTGAAGTCAGCCTGCGCAACTCACCCTCTGTATTGGGCTGGCCGAGCGTGTCCAGTGACTGGGTGCGCCCCGGCATCATGCTGTACGGCGCAACGCCCTTTGGCGAAGACCAGGCACTCGCCGCGCGCTTGCAGCCGGTGATGACCCTGGAGTCCAAAGTGATCTGCGTGCGCGAATTGCCAGCCGGTGAGCCGGTGGGCTACGGCGCCAGGTTCGTCACGCCCAAGCCGATGCGCGTCGGTGTGGTTGCCATGGGCTATGCCGATGGTTACCCGCGCCATGCGCCGACCGGCACACCGGTGCTGGTGGCTGGCCAGCGCAGCCGGTTGCTGGGGCGCGTGTCCATGGACATGCTGTGTGTCGACCTCACCGACTTGCCCCAAGCGGGCCTCGGTTCCACTGTGGAACTGTGGGGCAAGCACATCCTCGCCAGTGACGTTGCCGTCGCCGCCGAGACCATCCCCTATCAGATTTTTTGCAACCTGCGCCGAGTGCCAAGGCTCTATTGCGGCGCTTAGCCGCCGGCAACGAACCGAGCAGGCCGGGATTTAGGCCCAAGTGTTGTAAATACTGAACGCTGTCGCCATGATAACGCTCAATTACAACAAAGCCTGAATCCTAGGAGGCTCCTGCATTGGACGTCGGCGAACGACTGCAATCCATCCGTAAACTCAAAGGTCTTTCCCAGCGTGAGCTCGCCAAGCGTGCGGGTGTCACCAACAGCACCATTTCGATGATCGAGAAAAACAGCGTCAGCCCCTCGATCAGCTCCCTGCGCAAGGTGCTGGGCGGTATCCCCATGTCCATGGTCGAGTTCTTCTCCGAGGAAGTCCTCCAGGAAATACCGACGCAGATCGTCTATAAAGCCAATGAGCTGATCGACATCTCTGACGGTGCCGTCACCATGAAACTGGTGGGCCGGGCGCGCCCGAGCCGGGCCATCGCGTTTCTCACCGAGATCTACCCGCCAGGTGCCGACACGGGCGAAGAAATGCTCACCCATGAAGGCGAAGAAACCGGGATTCTGGTGGAAGGTCGCCTGGAATTGGTGGTCGGTCTTGAAACTTTTGTGCTCGAGGCGGGCGATAGCTACTACTTTGAAAGTACCAAGCCCCATCGTTTTCGCAATCCGTTCGACGTGCCGGCGCGACTAATCAGCGCAGCCACCCCCGCGAACTTTTAAGAATAGAGGCGCCCTGCCAGCGTTGCAGAGGTTCCCGCAGTTGTACACCGTGAGGCCGAATCTCCCTTTATTTAATAGGGTTGTTTCGGCCGAGCGGGCTAACCGTTATACTTTCGCCGCCTGCGAAACCGTGGCCGCAGGCGTGAATAGCCACCATTGAGGGTGAACGCGTGAACCTAATTATGAAAATGCTGGCTGCACCAGCAACCGTACTGGCCCTATGGGCTGTCAGCGCTCAAGCTGCGACCAACGACGACATTGCCAAGCGCCTGGAGCCTGTGGGCCAGGTTTGCGTCCAGGGCCAGGAATGCAAGGGCATGGAAGTCGCCGTGGCAGCGGGCGGCGGTGGCGCGAAAACCCCGGACGAGATCATCGCCAAGCACTGTAATGCCTGCCACAGCACGGGCTTGTTGGGTGCGCCGAAAATTGGCGACACCGCCGCATGGAAAGAACGCGCCGACCATCAAGGTGGCCTTGATGGCATCCTGGCCAAGGCCATCACCGGTATCAACGCCATGCCGCCTAAAGGCACCTGCGCTGATTGCTCGGATGACGACCTCAAGGGTGCGATCAAGAAGATGTCCGGGCTGTAATCGGCCGATCTTCGCCAAAAATGCCGCTTACGAGCGGCTTTTTTGTGCCTGCGATTTATGTATTGAGGCTGTTCATTGCAGCAAAGACCCGGCAAGCTCGGTCCAACTCCAATTCATGGAATGTTCGGGAGCAGTCGGATGGTGCAGTTGTGTTCAATCGAGCAAGCAGTTGACGACGTACTGGAGCGCCTGCCGGCGCATATCCACATGGGCATGCCCTTGGGCCTGGGCAAGCCCAATTTGTTCGTCAACGCGCTGTACCGGCGCATCGCCAAGTTGCCGGAGCGGGCGCTGACTATCTACACCGCGTTGAGCTTGGGTCGCCCGACGATGGGGGATGGCTTGCAGAAACGCTTTCTCGAACCCTTTATCGAACGGGTGTTTGGCGACTACCCCGAACTAGACTTTCTCGCCGACCTGCACAAGGGCAGCCTGCCGAAGAATATCCGTGTGCAGCAATTCTTCATGCAGCCTGGCAGCCTGCTCCACAGCGCCGCGGCGCAGCAGGATTACGTCAGCAGCAACTACAGCCATGCGGCGCGCGACATCAATGCCGCCGGCCTGAACCTGGTGGCGCAACTGGTTGCCAGTAGCAGCGAGCATCCCGACCGCCTGAGCCTGAGCTGCAACCCGGATATCACCCTCGACCTGATGCCCATGATCGCCAAGCGCCGCGCGGCCGGGGAGACCATTCTGGTCGTTGGCCAGGTCCATAGCGACTTGCCCTACATGCCCGGTGATGCCGAGCTGGGCATGGATGAGTTCGACTACCTGCTGGATGAAAAAGACAGCACCACGTTGTTCTCCACGCCGAATATGCCGGTGGGCTTTCAAGACCATTTTATCGGCCTGCATGCCAGTACCCTGGTGCGTGATGGCGGTACGTTGCAGATTGGTATCGGCTCCATGGGCGATGCGCTGACCGCTGCCTTGCTGGCGCGCCAAGCCGACAACGAGGCCTATCGCCTGTTGCTCACCGACCTGGATGTGTACCAGTGGGCGCCGTTGATCAGCCGCGAAGGCGGTGTCGAGCCGTTTGCCCGTGGCCTTTACGGTTGCAGCGAGATGTTCGTCAACGGCCTGCTGGTATTGGCCGATGCCGGTATTGTGCGGCGCAAGGTCTACCCGGATGTGGCGACCCAGACGCAGGCCAACGCGGGCGCCCTGGACGACGCCGCGCAACCCGACGGCGTGGCGATCCATGGCGGTTTCTTCCTGGGGCCGCGCAGTTTTTACCAGCGCCTGCAGGAAATGACCCACGCCAAGCGCCAGGCATTCAACATGACCCGCATCAGCTACATCAACGAGCTGTACGGCCAGGAAGAACTCAAGCGCTTGCAGCGCCTGGATGCGCGGTTTATCAACAGCGCCATCATGGTCACCTTGCTCGGCGCGGGCGTGGCCGATCAGTTGGAAGACGGTCGCGTGCTCAGCGGTGTGGGTGGGCAGTACAATTTCGTAGCCCAGGGGCATGCACTGGAAGGCGCACGCTCAATCCTGATTTTGCGCAGCTGGCGTGAGTCGGCGGGAGAGGTCAGTTCCAATATTGTCTGGGAGTACGGGCACTGCACCATTCCCCGGCACCTGCGGGATATTGTCATTACCGAATACGGCATTGCCGACTTGCGCGGCCAGACGGATGCCAAGGTGATCGAAGCGCTGCTGAACATCACCGACTCCAGGTTCCAGCGCGACTTGATTGAACAGGCGCAAAAGGCCGGCAAATTGCCCAAGGATTTCCAACTGGATCCGCGTTTTGCCGACAACACGCCAGAGCGGCTTCAGGCGATTCAGGCCAAGCATCGTCGCCTGTTCCCGGAATACCCCTTGGGCAGCGACTTCACGGATGAGGAGCGGGATTTGTTGCGGGCGCTGAACTGGCTCAAGAGCAAATTCAAGCTCACCGAGATTCTGGAGTTGGGCAAGGCGGCACTCGACGCGCCGGAGCCGGAGGCCTTTCCCAAGCATTTGCAGCGCATGCGCTTGGATAAGCCGGAGGGCATCAAGGAAGACCTGTATCAACGCTTGCTGCTGGCGGGCTTGCAGGCCACCACGGATTAAAATCCAGCGCAAAACCAAGTGTGGGAGCGGGCTTGCTCGCGAAGGCGGTGGGTCAGTGATGAATATATCAACTGACACTGCGCATTCGCGAGCAAGCCCGCTCCCACATGTTTACCCATGTTCAGGCAGACGTTATTCGATAAAGGTCACGACACCACCGGCCAGCGACTTCACCCGCGCCAGTGACTCAACCCGATAACCTTGGGCGTCCAGCTCCGCCCGCCCACCCTGGAACGACTTCTCGATCACAATGCCCAAACCGGCGACGGTCGCGCCGGCCTGCTTGATGATTGAGATCAGTGCCTGGGACGCCTTGCCGTTGGCCAAAAAGTCATCGATCACCAGCACGCGGTCGCTGCTGGTCAGGTGGCGCGGGGAGATCGCCACGGTGCTTTCGGTTTTCTTGGTGAAGGAATACACCGTGGCCGACAGCAGGTTTTCCGTGAGGGTCAAGGATTGCTGCTTGCGGGCGAAGATCACCGGCACGCCCAGGTTCAGCCCGGTCATGATCGCCGGTGCAATGCCCGAGGCTTCGATGGTGACGATCTTGGTGATGCCCGAATCCTTGAACAGCGCGGCGAATTCGTCGCCGATCAGTTTCATCAGCGCCGGGTCGATCTGGTGGTTCAAAAAGGCGTCAACCTTGAGGACCTGATCGGAAAGCACGATGCCTTCTTCGCGAATTTTCTTGTGCAGTGCTTCCACGGAAAGCTTCCTCTAATGGCGCGTTGTGCGCCGAAAGTAGATTAAAAAGTAGTCGATTCTAGCGCTTTAGCATCGCGCGTATATCCGCCAAGGCAGTGTTGCCGCGAACGGCCTTCACCTCGGTGGGGGTGTCGTCATTGCCTTCCCAGGCCAGGTCGTCCGGCGGCAGTTCATCCAGGAACCGGCTGGGGGCACAATCGATGATTTCACCGTATTGCTTGCGCTTGGCGGCAAAGGTGAAGGCCAGGGTCTGACGTGCGCGGGTAATGCCCACGTAGGCCAGGCGGCGTTCTTCTTCGATAGTGTCGGCTTCGATACTGGAGCGGTGCGGAAGGATTTCCTCTTCCATGCCCATGATGAACACGTAGGGGAATTCCAGGCCCTTGGACGCATGCAAGGTCATCATCTGCACGCCTTCGGCGCCGTCTTCCTCTTCTTGCTGGCGCTCGAGCATGTCGCGCAACACCAGCTTGCCGATGGCGTCCTCGACGGTCATTTCGCCGTCTTCGTCTTTTTCCAGGGTGTTCTTCAGTGCCTCGATCAGGAACCAGACGTTGCCCATGCGGTAATCCGCGGCCTTGTCGCTGGAGCTGTTGGTGCGCAGCCAGTTTTCATAGTCGATGTCCATGACCATGCTGCGCAGGGCGCTGATCGGGTCTTCGCCGGCGCACTGTTCGCGCACCTTGTCCATGAAGCGCTTGAAGCGTGACAGGCGATCGGTGAAGCGCGTGTCCAGGTGTTCGCCCAGGCCGATTTCGTCGGTGGCGGCGTACATCGAGATCTTGCGTTCGGTGGCGTAGTTGCCGAGCTTTTCCAGGGTGGTGGAGCCGATTTCCCGGCGCGGCACGTTGATCACGCGCAGGAAGGCGTTGTCGTCGTCCGGGTTCACGATCAACCGGAAGTAGGCCATCAGGTCTTTGACTTCCTGGCGTCCGAAAAAGCTGTTGCCGCCTGAAAGGCGATACGGCACCTGGTGGTGCTGCAATTTCAGCTCGATCAGCTTGGCCTGGTAGTTGCCGCGATACAGGATCGCAAAGTCGCTGTAGGGCCTGTCGGTGCGCAAGTGCAGGCTGAGGATTTCCACGGCCACGCGCTCGGCTTCGGCGTCTTCGTTGCGGCAGCGGATCACACGGATCTCGTCGCCATGGCCCATCTCGCTCCACAGTTGTTTTTCAAACTCGTGGGGGTTGTTGGAGATCAGCACGTTGGCGCAGCGCAGGATGCGGCTGGTGGAGCGGTAGTTCTGCTCCAGCATCACCACTTTCAAGGAGGGGTAGTCTTCCTTGAGCAGCATCAGGTTTTCCGGGCGGGCGCCGCGCCAGGCGTAGATCGACTGGTCGTCGTCGCCTACCACGGTGAACTGGTTGCGCGTGCCGATCAGCAACTTCACCAGCAGGTATTGGCTGGCGTTGGTGTCCTGGTATTCGTCCACCAGCAGGTAGCGCACCTTGTTTTGCCACTTCTCCAGGATGTCCTTGTGCTCCTGGAATAGCTTGACCGGTAGCAGGATCAGGTCGTCGAAGTCCACCGCGTTGAACGCCTTGAGCGTGCGCTGGTAGTGGGTGTAGACGATGGCGGCGGTCTGTTCCTTGGGGTTGCGTGCGGCTTCCAGGGCTTCGGCGGGCAGGATCAGGTCGTTTTTCCAGGCGCCGATCATGTTCTTGATCTCGTCGACGCCGTCGTCGCCCGCGTATTCCTTCTGCATGATGTCGGTCATCAAGGCCTTGACGTCGGTCTCGTCGAAGATCGAGAAGCCCGGCTTATAGCCCAGCCGCACATGCTCCTTGCGGATGATGTTCAGGCCCAGGTTGTGGAAGGTACACACGGTGAGGCCACGGCCTTCGCCACCCTTGAGCAGGGTGCCGACGCGCTCTTTCATTTCCCGCGCCGCCTTGTTGGTGAAGGTCATGGCGACGATGTACTGGGCGCGGATGCCGCAGTTCTGGATCAAGTGCGCGATCTTGCGGGTGATCACGCTGGTCTTGCCGGAGCCTGCACCGGCGAGCACCAATAGAGGGCCGCCGACGTAGTTCACGGCTTCTTGCTGCCGGGGATTGAGTCGGGACATACGGAATTTTTAGGGGTCGTTGTTCAAAAGGGCGGGCATTTTAACAGGCTGGAAAGATTCTGCTGCCATAGAACGACGGTGTGACGTACCACTCGATCTAAATTTGCCGGTTTTGCTACTTTGCCGCAGGATGTTAAGGATTATTCGAGACTAATATTTACAGTCTACGTGTTTGATAACACCTATCATTTGTCATCCTTTGTCATTGTCAGGCCGCACGTCATAATGGCACCGCTAATGAAATTTTGCAGAGTCTAGGGAGTTAGCGTGTCTACGCCTGTCGAACCCTTGCGTTTGCTGCTGCTGGCCGATGAGCCCGAGTGGGCGGCGTTGTTGCGCGAGTGCCTGGCGCCGATGGGCGAAGGGGCTGTGCTGATCAGTGCGCCCAACTGGGACTCGGTGAGCCGCCTGTTCGATGACGACCAGGGTGCTGTGTTATTGACCACGCCCAGCCTGCAGCCCGGCCCCGGCCGGTGCAGCCTGCCGTGTGTATTGCTGCTGGAGCAGGAGCCACTGGTGTCGCCGCTGGGTGTCAGCGATTGGTTGGTGCTGGAGGCATTGGACGCCGACACATTGCGCCGCTGTCTGCGGCATGTGCGCGAGCGCGGCGTGCTGGAGAACACCTTGCAGCGCCTGGCCGAGCAGGACCCGCTCACCGGTATTGCCAACCGCCAGGGCTTCCAGACCCTGCTGGCCGCGCGCTTGGCGGACAACGACGGCCGTGGCCTGGCCCTCGGTCATCTGGACCTGGACAATTTTCGTCACGCCAACGATGCCCTCGGTCATCAGGCGGGCGACCGGTTGATCCTGCAAGTGGTGTCGCGGCTCAAGAGCCAGCTCGAAGCCGGGGACCAACTGGCGCGCCTGGGCAGCGATGAGTTTGCCTTGTTGATTGATACCCGCCGGGCGCCCCAGCGCGCCGAATGGATGGCCGAGCGCATCACTGAAGTGATGGCCGAACCCTATTGGGTAGATGGCGAAAGCCTGTTGATCGGTTGCAGCCTGGGCATGGCCCATGCGCGCGCCCGTGCTGGCGCCGACCCGTTGATGTGGCACGCCCATATCGCCATGCAGCAGGCCAAAAGCACCCAGGGCTGTACCTTTCATATCTTCAATGAACGCATCAACCGCAACGCCCGCAGCCTTGCCGACCTGGAAAGCGAACTGCGCCGGGCCTTGCGTCGTGATGAGTTGGAGCTGCATTACCAGCCGCGCCTGGACCTGGACGACGGCCATATCGTTGGCCTCGAAGCCCTGGTGCGCTGGCGCCACGGCGAGCGTGGCTTGTTGCCGCCCAGCGAATTCGTGCCGCTGGCTGAACAGAGTGGCCTGATCGTGCCATTGGGTTACTGGGTGATCTCCCGCGCCCTGCGCGACATGCAAGACCTGCGTGAACGCGGCCTGCCGCCACTGCACATGGCGGTCAACCTGTCGTTTCGCCAGTTTCAGGACAGCCAGTTGCTGTCCACCCTCAGCCGCCTGATTGCCGAGCGCGGCGTGGAAGCGCAATGGCTGGAGTTCGAACTGACCGAAACCGCCGTGATGCGCCGCAGCGACCTGGTCAAACAGACCATGGATGCCCTTGGCCGGTTGGGTGTGCGGTTTTCCCTGGATGACTTCGGCACCGGTTTTTCATCGTTTGTGCACCTCAACAGCCTGCCGATTGCCTTGTTGAAGATTGACAAGAGTTTTGTCGGCGGCATGGAAGAACGCGAAGAAAACCGCAAGCTGGTGCACGCCATGATCAACCTGGCCCACAACCTCAACCTGGAAGTGGTGGCCGAAGGCGTGGAAACCCCCGAGCAGCTTGAGCTTTTGCGCTTGTTTGGGTGCGACCAGGTCCAGGGTTACCTGATCAGCAAGCCGTTGCCCTTGCCAGAACTGGTGGAATACCTGCTGTTCGGGCAAAGCCAGCAGGCGCTGTTGGGTTAAGCCTTTAAAGTGGTTCAAATGTGGGAGCGGGCTTGCCTGCGATAGCGGCCTGGCAGCCGACGCCTATCTACCTGACACTCCAACGATCCCACTGTGGGAGCGGGCTTGCTCGCGAAGGCGGCCTGGCAGGCGACACAGTTGGATTGGGTATATATCCATTGCTGCGGTAACGGCTACTTAGGGTTCCGCCCTGACGGCGGCTCACTTTCGAAAAGCGCGAAAGTAAGCAAAGCGCTCTTGCCCCACCACTCGGCACCTCGCTTGGGCTCGGTGTGCCCGAACACAGGCTTGAATTCGTGGGCCGCCGCCACGCGCCATCCATGGCGCGGGGCGGCTAACCCGGCGTCCTGCCGGGTTACCCACGAATTCAAGCCTGCGTTCGGCCAGCGTGGTTTAACGGGGCGCCTGAGATCAAAAGCAGATCAAGAGCGACTCGCTTCGCATCGTGGTTACCGTCTGCTGTTACAACCCACAAAGTTGTGTAGATCCTGTGCTGCGATGGCGGTGTTGGATTCACTACCGCTATCGCAGGCAAGCCAGCTCCCACATGGACCGCGTGCATTCGCTAGTCAGGCAGTGCCGCTTGGAATCCAACAGGAGCATCCGGCTCCTGCCGAATCATCCGTTTCATCTTCGCCTCAAACGCCCAGGTCAGGCTCACCGCCGCACACGCCAGGCCCAGTGCCAGGCCCCACCAGACGCCGGTTGGCCCCCAGCCCAGGGTGAACGCCATCAACCAGGCCGACGGTGCACCAATCAGCCAATAGCAACCCAACCCCACCAGGAAGGTGGTCTTGGCGTCCTTCAAGCCACGGATACAACCCATGGCGATGGTTTGCACGCCGTCGAACAATTCGAACCAGGCGGCGACGGCCAGCAGGCTTACCGCCAGGACGATGACGTCATGGAATGCCGGGTCGTCATGGTCGAGGAACAGTCCGATCAGCGGGTCGGAAAACAGCCACAGCACCGCGGCAAATCCCAACATCACCATGGCGCCGAACCCTATGCCGACCCGCCCGGCCAAGCGTGCTTGCAGCAACTGCCCGGCGCCGTAGTGCTGACCGATGCGCATGGTCACCGCGTACGACATCCCCGCCGGTACCATGAAGGCCACCGACACAATCTGCAGGGCGATCTGGTGCGACGCCAACTGTGTGCTGCCCATGGTGCCCATGCACAACGCCGCAAAGGCAAATAACCCGACCTCTACCGCATAGGTGCCGCCAATCGGCAGGCCCAGGCGCCACAGTTCGCGCAGGTAGTGGGTATTCAGACGCAGCAGGCCGGTGCCCAGCGGGTAAGCGGCGTAGGCGCGGTTGCTGCGGATGTACCACATCAATGCCAGCGCCATGCCATTGGCGACGATGGCGGTCACCAGGCCAATGCCCATCAGGCCCAGTTTCGGCAGGCCGAACATGCCTTCGATCAGCGCATGGTTGAGCAGGTAGTTGACCACGGTGCCGCATAGGCTGATCACCATCACCGGGGTGGCCTTGCCAATGGCGCTGGTAAAGCCGCGCAGGGCCATGAAGCTCAGGTAGCCGGGCAGGGCAAAGGGCAGGATCGTCAGGAATTGCCCGGCTGCCTGCACGTTGGTTTCGGTCTGGCCGAACATCAACAGCACCGGCTTCAAGTTCCATAGCAGCAGCGCCGCCGCCAGGGCCATCAACCACGCCAGCCACAGCCCGGCCTGGGTCAGGCGAGTGGCGCCGTCGATATCGCCGGCGCCATGGCGAATGGCGACGAGGGTGCCCACGGCTGCAATCACGCCGATGCAGAAGATCGCCACGAACGAATAGCTCGCCGCGCCCAGGCCTCCGCCGGCCAGGGCCTCGGGGCTCAGGCGCGCCATCATCAGGGTGTCGGTCAGCACCATCAGCATGTGCGCCAACTGTGAGGCAATCAACGGCCCCGATAGCCGCAGAATGGCCCAGAGTTCGGTACGTGCCGGATGTTGCATGATCATCACACTCGAATAGTCAGGACAGTGGGGAAGGGTTGATTCTCGGCGCATTCAGCGCATTGCACAAAAGGATAAAAGCGATCGTTTGCATGATTAAAACTCATACTTGAGCGATTCTGGTAGGGTTTCCAGATTGCGCAGTCGGAGCTTTCAGCATGTCCCGTCGTCTTCCTCCTCTTTACGCCTTGCGGGCATTTGAGGCCGCCTCCCGCCACCACTCGTTTACCCGTGCGGCTGAAGAATTGTCGATTACCCAAAGTGCTATCAGCCGGCATATCCGCACGCTCGAAGATTATTTCGCCTGCCGGTTGTTCCAGCGCAGCGGTCGCACGTTGCAGCTCACGGAAGCGGCGCGTTTGTTGCTGCCTGGCGTACGGGAAGGCTTCGCTGCCCTCGAGCGTGCTTGCCATACCTTGAATGCCGAAGATGACATCCTGCGCATGAAGGCGCCGTCCACCTTGACCATGCGCTGGCTGCTGGCGCGGCTGAGTCGCTTCCGCGCCTTGCAGCCAGGCAATGAGGTGCAGCTCACCAGTGCGTGGATGAGCATCGATGAAGTGGACTTCAACCAAGAACCGTTCGACTGCGCGGTGTTGCTCAGCAACGGGCACTTTCCGGCGGACTGGGAGGCCAGTTATCTGTTTGCGGAAATGCTCATCCCGGTGGGAGCGCCCAATCTGCTGGACGACGGTCCCTGGGACGTGACGCGGTTGGCAACCGCCGAACTGCTGCACCCGACCCCGGACCGCCGAGACTGGCGTTACTGGCTGCAGCGCATGGGGCTGTCGTCTCAGGTTTCACTCAAGGGTGGGCAGGTGTTCGACACGCTTGAGCTGGGCATGATCGCCGCCGCCCGAGGCTATGGCGTGTCCATGGGTGATTTGCTGATGGTGGCCGAAGATGTAGCACAGGGGCGCTTGAGCCTGCCTTGGCCGACGGCGGTCGCCAGCGGAGAAAGCTACTACCTGGTATGGCCGAAAACTCGTCCGGGTGGGGAGCGCTTGCGACGGCTGGCGGAATTTCTTCAGGGGGAAGTCAAGGCGATGGAATTGCCCCAGGTCGAACGCCTCGATTGAGTGGCGGCGAGTTGTTAGTGCAATCGTTTGCGGGATACCCCTGTGATTCGCTCAAGTATTGCCAGATGCCGCCGAAGAAGGGGGTTGGAACCATCGTGCATCAACGTTTCCCACTAGATAATTTGCCGAGCAGCGCTATGAGATCAGGATGATCCTGGCCTCGGCCAGGAGCTGTCATGTCTCAACCCCGTGCCCGGATTGCCTCCCAGTTAGGCCTCGCACTCGCCGTGATTCTCGCTGTCGTCATCAGTGGCAGTACGGTCTTTGCCTTGCGTACCCTCGACTCCGCCAACCTCGCCACCCGCGAGGAACACCTGGCCAGCGAGGCGCGCTTGCTCGCCGACCAACTCAACACCTTCCACAGCACCTTGCGCGAAAGCACCCAGCGTTTGAGCGGGCTGTTTGAAAAGCGCTTCGGTGCCGGCTTGAGTGTGCGTGCGGACCAGCCCGTGGCCGTGGCCGGCGTGCAGACGCCGAGCCTCTACCTGGGCAACGAGGTGCTGAACAACAACTTCGAAGAAGTGGATGAGTTCAAGCAGATGTCCGGTGGCGTGGCCACGGTGTTCGTGCGCAGCGGCGACGACTTTGTCCGCGTCAGCACCTCCCTGACCAAGCAGGATGGCAATCGCGCCATTGGCACCGTGCTTGACCGTCAGGGCGCGGCCTACCAGCGCGTTGTGAGCGGGCAGACCTACATCGGCCGTGCCGTGTTGTTCGACCGTTCCTACATGACCCAATACAGCCCCGTGCGTGACAGTAGTGGCCAGGTCATTGCCGTGCTGTTCATCGGTTTCGATTACACCGATGCCCAGAACGCCCAGTTTGAAAACCTCAAGCACTTCCGCATTGGCCAGACCGGCTCCCTCGCGCTGCTCGATGAGCAAAAGCACTGGCTGGTGCCGCCGGCTGGCGTGCAAGCGCCGGATCAGGCGGTTGCCGTGATGCTCGACCTGGCGAAAAAGCCGGGTGCAGGCCGTTTCTGGAGCGACAAGAACGAAGATTTCTATAGCGTCTCGGTGCCGTTCGAAGGCGGCCCTTGGGCGGTGGTAGCGAGCATGCCCAAGGCTGAGATTCGCGCCGTGACCTGGGAAGTCGGCATCCGCCTGGTGATCGGCAGCGTGTTGGCGATGTTGCTGGCAGTGGGCGCCACGGTGTGGCTGTTGCGCAGCAAGCTGGCGCCATTGAGCGAGCTGGTACGCCAGGCTCAGGCCCTGGGTGCGGGGGATTTGAGTGCGCGGCTCAATGTGTCCAGCCATGACGAAATCGGCCAGTTGGCGCGTAGTTTCAACCAGATGGGTGAGGCGCTGTCGACCATGGTGTCGCATATCCGTACCGCCGCCGAACAGGTCAACAGCCGCGCCCAGGCGCTGTCGGGCTTGTCCGGCGGTGCCTACGAAGGCATGGAGCAACAGTCCGGCGAGATCACCAGCATGGCCGGTGCGGTGGAAGAGTTCAGTGCTACTTCGCTGAACATTGCCGACAACATGGGCAACACCGAGCGCCTGGCTCAAGAGAATGCCCAGCAAACCCGTATCGGCCGTACCTCGATGCAAGAGGCTTCATCGTCCCTGGAACATATCGCCACCGCGCTGAACAGCACCGCTGCCGTGATCAACACCCTGGGCCAGCGTTCCCAGGAAATCGGCGGGATCGTCGGCGTAATTACCGCCATCGCTGAACAGACCAATCTGCTGGCGCTCAACGCCGCCATCGAAGCCGCCCGTGCCGGTGAGCAAGGCCGTGGTTTTGCCGTGGTCGCCGACGAAGTGCGCAACCTGGCTTCGCGCACCCGCCAGGCCACCGATGAAATTTCCGGCATGATCCAGAGCATCCAGCAGGAAACCGGCAACGCCATCAGCACCATGGAGCATGGTAATGCGCTGATGCAGGAAGGCCTGTCGCGCAACGCCGACGTGGCCTCGGCCCTGGCGCGTATCGACGAGCAAAGCCGCTCGGCCGGCCAGCAATTTGCTGCGATCACCACCGCCACCCAGGAGCAGAGCAGCACCGCGACCTTGCTCAGCGCCAACCTTCAGAGCATTGCGCTGGCCAACAGCGAGCAGCGCGAAGTGGTGTCGAACCTGGCGGTTACCGCCAAGGAACTGGAGACCTTGGCAGCAGGCTTGCGCCATGAGGTGGATCGGTTTCGCTGACGCACCGCCAAACAAATTGTGGGAGCGGGCTTGCTCGCGAATGCGGTAAATCAGTAGCAAATGGGTGACTGACACTCCGCATTCGCGAGCAAGCCCGCTCCCACATTGATATTGCGTAAGGCTCAAGTCACGGATGTGGGGCGGTACTGCAGGGCTTCCTTCAAATGGTCACGGGTGATGGCGTCCATCTGGTCCAGGTCCGCCAGGGTGCGCGCCACCTTCAGCAGTCGATGGGCCGCCCGCAGTGACAGTGTCAGTCGCTCGCAGGCGGTCTCCAGCCAACCCTCGTCGACCTTTGGCAGCTTGCAGTGCTGGCGCAGCCCCGGCAGGTCCAGAAAAGCATTGGCACACCCCTGGCGTCGCTGCTGACGCTCGCGTGCTTGCGCTACCCGCACCGAGGCATCGGCCGTGGTATCGCCCGCCTGTTGTGTGGGGCTCAGGGCAGTGGCCTCCCGCGCGACGGTCAGGTGCAAATCAATCCGGTCCAGCAACGGCCCGGAGAGCTTGTTGCGATAGCGCTGGATCTGCTCCGGTGTACACCGACAACGCCCGCTGGGCTCGCCCATGTAGCCGCAAGGGCAGGGGTTCATCGCCGCGACCAGTTGAAAGCGCGCCGGGAAACTCACACGGTCTCGGGCCCGGGAGATTACGATATGCCCCGACTCCAACGGCTCACGCAGCACCTCCAGCACCTTGCGATCGAACTCTGGCAGCTCATCCAGGAACAACACCCCGTGATGGGCCAGGGTGATTTCCCCCGGTTGTGGCTTCGAGCCGCCACCCACCAGCGCCGGCCCGGATGCCGAGTGGTGCGGCTGGCGAAACGGGCGGTTGGGCCAATGGCTCAGAGGGGCCAGGCTGACCACGGATTGGATTGCGGCCACCTCCAGCGCTTCCTGCTCGCTCAATGGCGGCAGCAAGCCCGGTAGCCGGCTGGCCAATAAGGTCTTGCCGGTACCCGGTGGCCCGCTGAACAGCAGGTTATGCGCGCCCGCCGCCGCGATCAGCAATGCGCGCTTGGCCGCGAGTTGGCCCTGTACTTCACTCAGGTCCGGGTAAGGCTTGTTCAAGTACAGCAAGCCGTCGGACCTATAGGGCTCAATCGGTACATGCCCATTCAAGTGCGCCACCACTTGCAGCAAGTGATCCACCGCAATCACCTTCAACCCCGACGCCAGGCACGCCTCCTCGGCATTGGCGCGCGGCACTATCACGGTGCGCCCGGCCTTGCGCGCTGCCAGCGCGGCCGGCAATACCCCTTTCACCGCACGCACCTCGCCGGACAACGCCAGTTCCCCAAGACACTCCACGTCATCGAGCGTCAAGGCCGGCACCTGCACACTGGCCGCCAGGATGCCCAGGGCAATCGCCAGATCAAAACGCCCGCCGTCCTTGGGCAGGTCGGCGGGCGCGAGGTTGAGTGTGATGCGGCGGGCCGGATATTGCAGCGCCGAATTGAGGATGGCACTGCGCACGCGGTCTTTGCTTTCCTTCACTGCGGTTTCGGGCAAGCCCACCAGGGTGAGAGACGGCAGGCCATTGGCCATATGCACTTCGACGGTGACGGCGGGGGCTTCTACACCGACCTGGGCGCGGCTGTGGACGATGGCGAGGGACATGCTCGTTCCTTGAATGGGAGGGCCGCTTCCTGCGGTTTTTTCAAGGGTAGACGAGGGGAGATGGAGCGGGGCGGGGGAGGTTTTACAGAACGTATCCGGGCGGCAATGCAAAACAAATGTGGGAGCGGGCTTGCCTGCGATGGCGGTGTGTCAGCAAAGAATCATCCGCTGATGCACCGCCATCGCAGCTTAGGTATCTACACAACTTTGTAGGCTGTCGCAGCAAGGTAACC
>NZ_LYSO01000041.1:0-48520 GCF_001728935.1 Pseudomonas sp. AP42 | reverse complement strand
GAGCGGAACCCTAAGTGGCCGTGACCGCAGGAATGGATATGTACACAATCCAATTGTGTTGACTGCTAGGCCGCCTTCGCGAGCAAGCCCGCTCCCACAGTAGGATCGTTGGGGTGTCAGATAGCTGGGCGTCGGCTGTCAGGCCGTCATCGCAGGCAAGCCAGCTCCCACAGTTGGATCTTGGCGTGTCAGGTAGATAGGCGCCTCACGGGTGCAGAGCGGCACTCACACATTCGCGATCATGAATGGGGCGGCAATACATCGAGCCGATACGGCTGAAGAATGCGCTGGTACTCGCCATTCTGCATCAATTGCTCAAGCGCATGATTAAGCTCATTACGCAACGCAATATCGGTTTTTCGCACCGCAATCGCCACGCTATTACCCAGCAGGCCCGACGACACAGGCGGCCCCATGTAATCGAAGTCCAGCCCCTGGGGCGTGTCGAGCAGCGCTTCACGGATCTCCACCGCGCCTTGCAGGGTCGCGTCGATATCGCCCGAAACCAGGCTCTGCACCAGTTGGTCGTTGAGCCAGAAACTCCTGATGATCACCCCCGCCGGCGCCCACTGCGACAGGGCAAAAGCTTCACGATTACTGCGCACCAGCACCCCGACACGCTTGCCCTTGAGGGACCGTCGATCAGGACGCAGGCCCGAGGTTTTACGCGCCACCAGCCGGGTGGTGATCGGGTAGAGGTCATCGGTGAAGCTGACCCGTTGCCGCCGACGGCAGGTGGTGGCCATGCCCATGATCGCGTCGAATTGCCTGGCCTCTAGAGCCGGGAAGTTTTCCATGACGATTTGGTCAACCCAAGTACAGCGCACGTTGAGCTGCTCGCACAGGGCATTGCCCAGTTCGATATTCAACCCCACCAATTGCCCTTGGGCATTGCGGCTTTGAAAGGGCGGAAAATGCGCGGCAACGGCGAAACGGATTTCACGCCGCGGTTGAACGTCGGCGGCGACGGCACTCGTCGAGAGCAAGAGAGCAAGCACTGCACAGAGGTGTATCAGGGCCACGGGAATGTCCTTTTCCGGAAAGCTGACTCGCCACGCCCCGATGAGCGTCATCGGGACGAAGCAAACGCTGTGCAGCTTTCAAGAATCGGTGACGGCCCTACAAGCAGAAATGTCTACGCACGATGTAGGCAACTGCCTATAACGCACTCAACGCTTTAATCTCAGCGTTTACCCATCGAGCGGCGAGTGCCCGGCGGCGCCATGCCTGGCGTCTTGGTATGGCCGTTCTTGGCGCCGCCTTTGTACCAAGGCTGGCTGGCATGCTTGGCGCCAGCCAGTTCACCTGGGTTGAAAGGGAACTTGAACGCCGGGATCTCGGCTTTTTCAACGCCGTCGGCGGTGGCCGGATCGACGAGGTCGGCCGCGTCGACAGCGGGTTGGGTTGGGGAAGTCATAAGGGCTCCGGCACAGCTAATAGGTGTAAAAGCGCGAGTATACGGGGCCTGAGTGGTCAGCAGTAACTTCAAGCGACAAGCTCACATGGCCTAACTGTCACGGCTGTCAGTTTGCCGTCACCGTGCTGACGGCGGAACAGCGCTATAAAGGACGTTCCGAACTCCAACTTGCAGTTTGCGCCGGCGTCCTCCTATGCAGATCAAACGAAACGTGGCCCTGATGCTGGGTGCTCTCCTGATACTGGCCGTTGCAGCCTGGGCGTTAACCCGGCCGGCCAAGACCCGCCTGGCAGTGCCTACCGCCATTCCTGTGCGGGTGGTGAGCGTGACGCAACAGGATGTACCTCGGTTTGTCAGCGGCATCGGCTCGGTGTTGTCATTGCACAGCGTAGTGATTCGTCCGCAAATCGACGGCATCCTCACCCAACTGCTGGTCAAGGAAGGCCAATCGGTGAAGGCCGGCGACCTGCTGGCCACCATTGACGACCGCTCGATCCGCGCCAACCTCGACCAGGCCAGGGCGCAACTCGGTGAAAGCCAGGCGCAGTTGCAAGTGGCATTGGTCAACCTCAAGCGCTACAAAGCGCTGAGCGTCGACGACGGCGTGTCGAAACAGACCTATGACCAGCAACAGGCGCTGGTCAACCAGCTCAAGGCCACGGCGCAAGGTAATCAAGCGGCCATTGATGCGGCTCAGGTACAACTTTCCTATACCCAGATCCGCTCCCCGGTCAGCGGCCGCGTGGGCATCCGCAACGTGGACGAAGGCAACTTCCTGCGCATGAGCGATACCCAGGGGCTGTTTACCGTCACCCAGCTCGACCCGATTGCCGTTGAGTTTTCCTTGCCACAGCAGATGCTGCCAACCTTGCAGGGCCTGATCGCCGCCCCCACCCGGGCCACCGTCGACGCCTACCTGGGCGCCGACACCGATGGCCAGACCGGCGACCTGCTCGGCGAAGGCCACCTGAGCCTGATCGACAACCAGATCAGCTCCACCACCGGCACCCTGCGGGCCAAGGCCGAGTTCAGCAACCCGGCGCATAAGCTATGGCCCGGGCAATTGGTGACCATCAAGATCCAGACGGCCCTCGACAAGAACGCCCTGGTGGTACCGCCGACCGTGGTGCAGCGCGGCCTGGACTCACATTTTGTGTACCGCGTAAGCGCTGACAAAGTCGAGGTGGTGCCGGTGCAGGTCGCCTACCAGAACAGCGACATCAATATCATCAAAGGCGTGCAGGCCGGCGATGTGCTGGTCAGCGATGGGCAATCGCGCCTCAAGGCCGGTGCGCAGGTGGAAGTGCTCAAGGAGCCGCCGCAAGTGATCCACACCGCCAACGCCCAGGTGCAACCATGAGCGCCAGCCGGTCGCCCTCGGCCTGGTGCGTTGATCACCCAGTCGCCACCCTGCTGCTGACCTTCGCCCTGGTGCTGCTGGGGATCATTGCCTTCCCCAACCTGGCCGTCGCGCCACTGCCGGAAGCGGAATTCCCGACGATTCAGGTCACCGCGCAACTGCCCGGCGCCAGCCCGGACACCATGGCCTCCTCGGTGGCCACGCCCCTGGAGGTGCAGTTCAGTGCCATCCCCGGCATGACACAGATGACCTCCAGCAGCGCCTTGGGCTCCAGCCTCTTGACCCTGCAGTTCACCCTTGAAAAAAGCATCGACACCGCCGCCCAGGAAGTGCAGGCCGCGATCAACACCGCGTCCGGCAAGCTGCCCAGCGACATGCCGAGCTTGCCCACCTGGAGAAAGGTCAACCCGGCGGACAGCCCGGTGCTGATCCTCAGCGTCAGTTCCAGCAGCATGCCCAGCACCGAGCTGAGCGACTACGTGGAAACCCTGCTGGCGCGCCAGATCAGCCAGATCGACGGCGTCGGCCAGATCAACATCACCGGCCAGCAACGCCCGGCGATTCGCGTGCAGGCGTCCCCCGACAAGCTCGCGGCCATCGGCCTGACCCTCGCCGATATACGCCTGGCCATCCAGCAGTCGAGCCTCAACCTGGCCAAGGGCGCGATCTATGGCGAGAACAGCGTGTCCACCCTGTCGACCAACGATCAGCTGTTCCACCCGGAGGAATACGGCCAACTGATCGTTTCCTACAAGGACGGTGCGCCGGTTCAACTGCGCGATATCGCCAACGTCATCAACGGTTCGGAAAACGCCTACGTGCAAGCCTGGTCCGGCGATACGCCCGGGGTGAACCTGGTGATTTCGCGCCAGCCCGGCGCCAACATCGTCGACACCGTCGACCGCATCCAGGCCGAGCTGCCGCGCCTGCAAGGCATGTTGCCAGCCTCGGTGCAGGTCAGCGTGTTGACCGACCGTACCAAGACCATCCGCGCCTCACTGCATGAAGTGGAAATGACCCTGCTGATCGCCATCCTGCTGGTGGTGGCGGTGATGGCGTTGTTCCTGCGCCAACTGTCGGCGACGCTGATTGTGTCTGCGGTGCTGGGTGTCTCGCTGGTGGCCAGTTTCGCCCTGATGTATGTGATGGGGTTCAGCCTGAACAACCTGACCCTGGTGGCCATCGTGATCGCCGTGGGCTTTGTGGTGGACGATGCGATTGTGGTGGTGGAGAACATCCATCGCCACCTGGAGGCTGGCCTGGATAAGCGCGAAGCGGCGATCAAGGGCTGCGGCGAAATTGGCTTTACCGTGGTGTCCATCAGCTTCTCGCTGGTGGCGGCGTTTATTCCGCTGCTGTTCATGGGCGGCGTGGTCGGGCGGTTGTTCAAGGAATTTGCATTGACGGCCACCGCGACCATTCTGATTTCAGTGGTGGTGTCGCTGACATTGGCACCGACGCTGGCCGCGTTGTTCATGCGTGCGCCTACGCACCGTGCCCACGCCAAACCCACCTTCAGCGAACGCCTGCTGGTCGGCTATGCGCACAACCTTCGCCGTGCCCTGGCGCACCAACGCAGCATGGCCGCGATCTTCGTGGTGACCCTGGCGCTGGCGGTGGTCGGCTATGTGTTCATCCCCAAGGGGTTCTTCCCGGTGCAAGACACCGGTTTCGTGCTCGGCACCAGCGAAGCGGCGGCCGATGTGTCGTACAAGGACATGGTCGCCAAGCACAAGGCCCTGGCCGAGATCGTCAAGGCCGACCCGGCGGTGCAGGCGTTTTCTCATTCAGTCGGCGTCACCGGCAGCAACCAGACCATCGCCAACGGCCGCTTCTGGATCGCCTTGAAAGACCGCAGTGAGCGCGATGTGTCCGCCAGCCAGTTCATCGACCGCATCCGCCCGCAACTGGCGAAGGTGCCGGGCATCGTGCTGTACCTGCGCGCCGGCCAGGACATCAACCTGAGCTCCGGCCCCAGCCGCGCCCAGTACCAATATGTGCTCAAGAGCAACGACGGCCCGACGCTGAACGCCTGGACCCAACGCCTCACCGAAAAACTGCGCGCCAACCCGGCGTTTCGCGACCTGTCCAACGACCTGCAACTGGGCGGCAGCATCACCCACATCAGCATTGACCGCCAGGCCGCCGCGCGCTTCGGCCTGACCGCCACCGATGTCGACCAGGCGCTGTACGACGCCTTCGGCCAGCGCCAGATCAACGAGTTCCAGACCGAGATCAACCAGTACCAAGTGATACTCGAACTGGACAGCCAACAGCGCGGCAAGGCCGAAAGCCTCGACTATTTTTACCTGCGCTCGCCATTGACCAATGAAATGGTGCCGCTATCGGCCTTGGCCAAAGTCGACCCGCCCACAGTCGGGCCGTTGTCCATCAGCCATGACGGCATGTTCCCTGCTGCCAACCTGTCGTTCAACCTCGCGCCCGGCGTGGCCCTGGGCGACGCGGTGATTATGCTCGACCAGGCCAAGAACGAAATCGGGATGCCGAGTACGATCATCGGCAACTTCCAGGGCGCGGCCCAGGCGTTCCAGAGCTCGCTGGCCAGCCAACCCTGGCTGATCCTCGCGGCGCTGGTGGCGGTCTACATTATCCTGGGCGTGCTGTATGAGAGTTTTGTGCACCCGCTGACGATCATTTCCACCCTGCCCTCGGCGGGCCTCGGTGCGCTGATCATGCTGTGGCTGCTGGGCCAGGACTTTTCGATCATGGCCTTGATCGGCCTGGTGCTGCTGATCGGCATCGTGAAGAAAAACGGTATCTTGATGATCGACTTCGCCCTGGAGGCGCAACGTGTGCGGGGGTTACCGCCGGAGGATGCGATTTATGAAGCCTGCGTCACGCGGTTCCGGCCGATCATCATGACCACCCTTGCCGCGTTGCTCGGCGCCGTGCCGTTGATGCTCGGCGCAGGCCCGGGGGCGGAACTGCGCCAGCCGCTGGGCATCGCGGTGGTCGGTGGCTTGCTGGTGAGCCAGGCGCTGACGCTGTTCACCACGCCGGTCATATACTTGTACCTTGAACGTTTTTTCCACAGGCCCAAACCAGCGCTGGCGCTGGCGACCACACACTGAGGCGGTCATGCGCGTCCTGATTATTGAAGATGAAGAAAAAACCGCGGACTACTTGCACCGCGGCCTGACCGAGCAAGGCTACACCGTCGATGTGGCCCGTGAAGGCATCGAGGGCCTGCACCTGGCGCTGGAAAACGATTACGCGGTGATCGTCCTCGACGTGATGCTGCCCGGCCTGGATGGCTTCGGTGTATTGCGCGCCTTACGCGCCCGCAAGCAGACGCCGGTGATCATGCTCACCGCGCGCGAGCGCGTGGAAGACCGCATCCGCGGCCTGCGCGAAGGCGCCGACGATTATCTGGGCAAACCGTTTTCGTTCCTGGAACTGGTGGCCCGCCTGCAAGCCCTGACCCGTCGCAGCGGCGGCCATGAACCGGTGCAAGTCACCGTCGCCGACCTGTGGATCGACCTGATCAGCCGCAAAGCCAGCCGCAACGGCCTGCGCCTGGACCTGACCGCCAAGGAGTTCTCGCTGCTCAGCGTATTGGCGCGGCGCCAGGGTGAGATCCTGTCCAAGACCGCGATTGCCGAGATGGTCTGGGACATCAATTTCGACAGCGATGCCAACGTGGTGGAAGTGGCGATCAAGCGCCTGCGCGCCAAGCTCGATGGGCCGTTCGAACACAAGCTGCTGCACACCATTCGCGGCATGGGTTATGTGCTGGAGAACCGCCTGCAGGAAAACCACAGTGGTCGCTAATTCCATCGCCCTGCGCCTGAGCGGCATGTTCACCCTGGTGGCGCTGCTGATCTTCCTGTTGATCGGCGGCGCGCTGTACCAGCAGGTCGACCGTGGCCTGGGGTTGTTGCCGGGGGCCGAGCTGGATGCGCGCTACAGCGTGCTGGAGTCGTCGATCAATCGCTTCGGCACGCCGGAGCATTGGGCCAAGATCAGGTCCAAGCTCAAGCTGTTGGGCGAAGAAGACAAGCGCATCCGTTTCTGGGTGGTCAGCAGCGACCCGAGCTACGAATACGGTGAGCCGGATGCGCAGATTCGCGCCTTTGCCGAAGGCCCCACGGGCAAACGCGACCTGCGCTTGCCCGGTCACGATTATCCGTTCAAGGTGCTGGTCAGCCAGTTTGCCGCCAAGGACCAGCGCCCGGCGCTGCGCTTCATGATTGCCATCGACACGGAGAACTTCCGCGCCACCCAGCATCACTTGCTGGTGGCGTTGATCAGCCTGGCATTGGTGGGCGTCATACTGGCGGCGCTGTTGGGGTTCTGGGTCGCGCGTATCGGCCTCAAGCCCCTGGGCAAACTCTCGGATGAGGCGCAAAAACTTGCGCCGCCGAAACTCTCCGGGCGCCTGCAATTGTCGCCCTTGCCGCCGGAACTGAGCCAATTCGTCAATTCGTTCAACGCCACCCTCGACCGGGTCGAACAGGCGTATTCGCGCCTGGAATCGTTCAACGCCGACGTCGCCCATGAACTGCGTTCGCCGCTCACCAATTTGATCGGCCAGACCCAGGTGGCTCTCACTCGCGGCCGTTCGGCAGAGCACTATTTCGAGGTGCTGCAATCGAACCTGGAAGAGCTGGAACGGCTGCGCTCGATCATCAATGACATGCTGTTCCTCGCCAGCGCCGACCAAGGCAGCAAGGCCACCAAGCTGATCGAAAGCGCCCTGGCCGATGAAGTGGCCACCACCCTCGACTACCTGGACTTCATCCTCGAAGACGCCCAGGTCGAAGTGCGCGTGCACGGCGATGCCGTGGTGCAGATCGAAAAAGCCCACCTGCGGCGCGCACTGATCAACCTGCTGAGCAATGCCGTACAACACACCGCGCCGGGGCAAGTCATCGACGTGCACATTCAAGTGCAGGCACACCAGGTGACGATTGGCGTGACCAACCCCGGCGAGGCGATTGCCAGCGAACACCTGCCACGCCTGTTCGAACGCTTCTATCGAGTGGATGCCTCGCGCAGCAACAGCGGGGCCAATCACGGGCTGGGGCTGGCGATCGTCAAGGCGATTGCGTTGATGCATGGGGGGGATGTGTTTGTGCGCAGCGAGGGGGGTGGCAATACCTTTGGTATTACCCTTCCGGTCTAAACAACTCGGCCAAAAAAATGTGGGAGCTGGCTTGCCTGCGATAGCATCACCTCGGTGCGCCTGGCATACCGAGGTGTCTGCATCGCAGGCAAGCCAGCTCCCACAGGAGATCCCATCGCTCGCACTGTTGCGGTTTGGGCAATAGTTATTATCTTGTTACACTCTGTATCGCACCGCTCGCCTGCGTTACTTTGACGCATCGATGAGCGCGACGGCAAAGACAGCTGACCCGCTTACCCGAATTTCCCTCGACTTTTTTCCAGGGCTCTACACTGGGAATCTGTCTTAAAGCCGCTGACTTTCAGCGGCTTTTTTTTGCCGTAAAAAAAGGCCGGGCACCCCCTCACGACACTGGCCGTTATGGATTGACCAAAGGAGCTTTACCGGTGAAGAACTCGCTGACGTTCACCCCGTTATTCCTCGCGATTGCAGCAACGATCGCCCCACTGGCCCACGCGGCAGACACTCCCCCCAACGACGGTTTCGTCGACGGCTCCCACCTCACGATCAACACCCGCAACTACTACATGAACCGCGACCGGCGCGATATTCATACCGATGACAGCAAGGAATGGGGCCAGGGCTTTATCGGCACCTTCGAATCCGGCTACACCCAGGGCACCGTCGGCTTCGGCCTGGACGTCAATGCCATGCTCGGCCTCAAGCTCGACGGCGGTGGCGGTACGGATGGTTCCAGCATCCTTCCGTATGGCAGCGGCAACGGCAAGGCGCCGGGTTCGTTTTCGACGGCCGGCGGCACCTTGAAGCTGCGCGCCTTCGACACCGAACTGAAAGCCGGCGACCTGTTCCTCAACAACCCGGTGATCGCCGGCGGCATGACGCGCATGTTGCCGCAGACCTTCCGTGGCGTGAGCCTGACCAACCACAGCTTCGACGGCTGGATGTTCGAAGGCGGCCAGGCCAGTTTCACCAAGCTCTACAACCAGAGCGGCCACCGGCGCATCGGCACCAGCTACGGCACACTGCCCGCCAACACCGACAGCCAGCACCTGGACTGGGCCGGCGTGTCGTTCAGCGCGATTGAGGGGCTGACCAGCAACCTGTACGCCTCCGAACTCAAGGACGTCTGGCACCAGTATTACTACGACCTGGAATACACCTACGCCCTGAACGACCTGGTCAGCCTGACCTCCGGCCTGCACTACTACCACACCCAGGACACCGGCCAATCGCTGCTGGGCGATATCGACAACAACACCTACAGCCTGCATTTCACCGTGGGGGTGGGCAACCACAGCGTCACGGCGACTTATCAGCGGGTCAATGGCAACACGCCGTTCGACTACATCACCCAGGGCGACAGCGTATACCTGGACAACTCCCAGCAGTACTCGGATTTCAACGGCCCCAACGAGCGCTCCTGGAAGCTCAAGTACGCGTACGATTTTGCCGGCCTCGGCATGCCCGGCCTGACCTCCGCCGTGTCCTACATCAGCGGCAAGACCGACCTGACCAAGGTCGACCCCAACAGTCGCGGCTACAGCAACTGGTACAGCGCCGATGGCAAGGACGCCAAGCACTGGGAGCGCGATATCGACCTGAAATATGTGGTGCAGGGCGGCAAGGCCAAGGACTTGGCCGTGCGCCTGCAATGGGCGACCAACCGCGGCAGCAATGGCTACTCGGCGGTGGACCGCGATGTGGATGAGTACCGCGTGATCGTGGACTACCCGATCAACGTGTTCTGAATACAGGTAGGAGCGAGCTTGCTCGCGAAAAACGTTAACGATAACGCGTGCTTCCTGAATAAACGCGGCGTCTGTGAGTTTTTCGCGAGCAAGCTCGCTCCTACAGCCATATTCAAGAGTTGCTACTACGCTAAGGGCATTCTCAACGCAAAAGTGTGCCCGATGAATTCAAGCCTTACGCGCCCGGAGCGCCTGCTGATCCTGGGCAGCACGCTCACGGTGTTGCTGATCGTGGGGGTCGTGACTGCGCTGCTGATTCGTGAACATGCCAACACCCTGCAGACGGCCAAGCGCACCGCCAATACCATCACGCAATTGATCGACGCTGACGTGCTGCGCAATGTCGAACTGTACGACATGGCCCTCAAAGGCTTGATCAGCGCCACCGAGCGCACCGACCTGCAAGATGTTTCAGAGAGCATCCGTCATTTGGTGCTGTTCGATCGTTCCGCTGCGGCGCCCTACAAGGGCGATATCCTGCTGTTGGACCCGGCCGGCGAGGTGATCGCCGATTCGTCCCTGCTTACGCCCAAGCTGGGTAACTTTGCCGACCGAGATTATTTTCAGGCCCAACGCAACAACCCCGACCTGGGCCTGTATATCAGCCGTCCGTTCATGGCGCGCTGCCAGTGTGCCGACCCGTGGCGCATCGCGTTCAGCCGTCGCGTTTCGTCAGCGGACGGGCGTTTTCTGGGGGTGGCGGTCGCCTCCATGCGCCTGTCGTACTTTCATCAGTTGTTCAGCAGCTTGAACATCGGCAACAACAGCACCATCAACCTGCTCAACCACCAAGGCATCCTGCTCGCGCAAGAGCCTTTGCTGGAAGTGGACATCATCGATAAGGACCTGAGCCAGCGCCCGAATGTGGCGCGCATGCTGCGCGAACGGGACGGCAGCTTCCAAAGCATCTCCAGCGTCGATCGCCAGGCACGGCTCTACAGCTTTTCTAATGTGGGCGACTTGCCGCTGATCGTGGCAGTGGCCTTGTCCAGCGATGAAATGTTCGCACCCTGGCGGCGTGCGGCGTGGTTGGTCAGCATCGCGACCGGAGTGTTGTGCGTGGGCCTGTTATGGCTGACCTGGGCGCTGTGCATGGAGCTGCGCCGTCGCCATCGCGCCGAGCAGGTGCTGTCAGAACTGGCAGCCACCGACGCCCTTACCGGCCTGGCCAACCGCCGCACCCTGGACGCACGCTTGCGGCTGGAATGGGACCGGGCACAACGCTCAACCGAGTCGTTGAGCGTGCTGATGATCGATGTGGACCACTTCAAGGCCTTCAACGACCGTCATGGTCACCAGGGCGGCGATGAGGCCTTGCGTGTAGTTGCGCAGGTGATCGCCAGCCATATCCGCCGCCCTGCCGACCTGGCGGCGCGTTACGGCGGTGAAGAATTCGCGGTGGTGCTGCCCCATACCGACGCCAAGGGGGCGTGGGTGATCGCCGAGCATATCCGCGAGGGGGTCCAGCACTTGCCGAGAGTGGCCGGGGACGAGCAACCGATCACCGTAAGCATCGGCCTGAGTACCTGGCAAAAGCACAGCCGTATTTCCCTTGAGGACCTGCTGCTCAAGGCTGACCAAGCGTTGTATCAGGCCAAGCACAGCGGCCGTAACCGGACAATGGATGGTTCAAAGACCTCAAGCTGATGAGGTCAATTGTGGGAGCTGGCTTGCCTGCGATGGCGGTGGGTCAGCTACCTATAAGCTAACTGGCAGACCGCTATCGCAGGCAAGCCAGCTCCCACATTTGGATATTCGTCAGGCATAAAAAAAGGCCACCCGAAGGCAGCCTTTCAAAACTAAAGAAAGAGAGTTGTTACTTACACCGCCGCAACGGGACGCATGTAAGAGATCGGTGCGGTGCTGGCATCTTCGAAGGTCACGACTTCCCAAGCGTCTGTCTGCTCAATCAACTTGCGCAGCAGCTGGTTGTTAAGGGCGTGGCCCGACTTGAAGCCTTTGAACTCGCCTATCAGGCTATTGCCCAGCAGGTAGAGGTCACCGATTGCATCGAGGATCTTGTGCTTCACGAATTCGTCTTCATAGCGAAGGCCGTCTTCGTTCAGTACACCATCCGCGTCGACCACAATGGCGTTTTCCACGCTACCGCCGAGTGCGAGGTTGTGCTTGCGCAGGTACTCGATGTCACTCATGAAACCAAAGGTACGGGCGCGGCTGACTTCTTTTACGAACGAAGTGCTGGAAAAATCCACGCTTGCACTTTGGGTGCGGTCACGGAATACCGGGTGATCGAAATCGATCTCAAAGCTCACTTTAAAGCCTTCGAACGGGACGAAGGTGGCGCGCTTGTCGCCGTCTTCTACTGTCACTTCCCGCAGAATGCGAATGAACTTCTTGGCTGCGTCCTGTTCTTCCAGGCCGGCAGATTGAATCAAGAATACGAAGGGGCCAGCGCTGCCATCCATGATCGGGACTTCGGACGCGGAGAGCTCGACGTAGGCGTTATCGATGCCCAGGCCAGCCATGGCCGAGAGCAAGTGCTCCACCGTGTCCACTTTGACGTCACCGTTGACCAATGTGGTCGACATAGTGGTTTCGCCAACGTTTTCCGCGCGAGCAGGAATCTGCACCACAGGGTCCAGGTCGGCACGCACAAACACGATGCCGGTGTCGACAGGTGCAGGCTTGAGGGTCAGGTATACCTTCTCCCCGGAGTGCAGACCTACACCTGTGGCACGAATAATATTCTTCAGGGTGCGTTGTTTAATCATGGCTTGGACCGCTTCAGCGCAAATTGCGAACTGGTATCAACAAAGGCTGGCGATAATAGCAGACCAGACCTTTGCTGAACACCAATCACCTTCATAGCCCTGATACATTCCATTAATCGGCCTGACGACGCAGGAATGCCGGGATGTCCAGGTAGTCCAGGTCATCTTGCGGATTCGGGCTACGGGACGCCGCAGCACCGGCCTGAGCCTGGTTGCGCATCACGGTCGGACGGTCCAGGTCACGGTAGTTCACCGACGGCAGTTCCTGGCGAGCAGGCGCTGCAGCGGCCGCTGCCTGATTAGCCTGGCTGGCCTGGCTGGTGTGCAGGGTGTTGTCGATGACCTTCACAGGCTTCTCGATTTTCGCACCCAGGCCGGTAGCAACCACGGTTACATGCAGCTCATCACGCATGTCCGGATCGATAACGGTACCGACTTTGACCATGGCGTGCTCGGAAGCGAAGGCTTCGATGATGCTACCCACGTCGGAGTACTCACCCAGGGACAGGTCGGGACCGGCGGTGATGTTCACCAGGATGCCGCGTGCACCTTGCAGGTTCACGTCTTCGAGCAACGGGTTGCGGATGGCCGCTTCGGTGGCTTCGCGTGCACGGTTCGGACCGCTGGCGCAGCCAGTGCCCATCATCGCCATGCCCATTTCGCTCATGACCGTACGTACGTCGGCAAAGTCGACGTTGATCATGCCTGGGCGCTTGATGATGTCGGAGATACCGCGAACGGCACCGGCCAGTACATCGTCAGCCTTGGCGAAGGCGGACAGCAGACTGGCATCCTTGCCCAGGATGGTCAGCAGTTTCTCGTTGGGGATGGTGATCAACGAGTCGACGCTTTCAGACAGCAGACGGATACCTTCGTCGGCGATCTGCATGCGCTTGCGGCCTTCGAACGGGAACGGACGCGTCACGACAGCAACGGTCAGAATCCCCATTTCCTTGGCCACTTCGGCAATGATTGGTGCAGCACCGGTACCGGTACCGCCGCCCATGCCGGTGGTGATGAACACCATGTTGGTGCCTTGCAGCACTTCGGCAATACGCTCGCGGTCTTCCAGCGCGGCTTGACGGCCGACTTCCGGATTGGCGCCAGCGCCGAGGCCTTTGGTCACCGCGGTGCCCAATTGCAGGATGGTCCGCGCGCCGATGCTTTTGAGCGCCTGGGCATCAGTGTTGGCGCAGATGAACTCAACGCCTTCAATGTTGCTCTTGACCATGTGGTTGACAGCGTTGCCGCCGCCACCGCCGACACCGATTACTTTGATAACCGGGCTAGCGGGGATATTGTCTACGAGTTCGAACATGTTCCCTCTCCTTTCATTTTCTCTAGTTTTTTCGCCTACTGCTTGTTGCGGGTGTTGCGGTGTCGCGGTAAATCTTTAGAAATTGCCTTTTACCCAAGCCTGCAGCCGCTCGAACAACGGCGCTTTCGCTTCGTCATCGCTGCGGTAGCTGTCACGGATGCTCGGGCCCGACAGGGAAATGCCGTCGGTCTGCTTTTGCAGCCCGTACAACAGCAAGCCCACACCGGTGGAATAAATCGGGTTGCGCACCACGTCGCCCAGGCCCTTCACGCCATGGGGCACGCCCAGGCGCACCGGCATGTGGAAGATCTCTTCGGCCAACTCGACCGCGCCTTCCATCTTCGAGGTGCCACCGGTCAGCACGATGCCGGCCGGGATCAAATCTTCGTAGCCGCTGCGGCGCAGTTCAGCCTGGATCAGGGTGAACAGCTCGTCGTAACGTGGCTCGACCACTTCGGCCAGGGCCTGGCGCGACAGCTCGCGCGGTGGACGGTCACCCACGCTTGGCACCTTGATGGTCTCGCCGGCACCGGCCAGCTTGGCCAGGGCGCAGGCGTAGCGGATCTTGATTTCTTCGGCGTACTGGGTCGGTGTGCGCAACGCCATGGCGATGTCGTTGGTGACCTGGTCGCCGGCAATCGGGATCACCGCGGTGTGACGGATCGCACCCTCGGTGAAGATCGCGATGTCGGTGGTGCCGCCGCCGATGTCCACCAGGCACACGCCCAGCTCTTTTTCGTCGTCGGTGAGTACCGAGTAGGCCGAGGCCAACTGCTCGAGAATGATGTCGTCGATTTCCAGGCCGCAGCGACGCACGCATTTTTCAATGTTCTGTGCGGCATTGACGGCGCAGGTCACCACGTGGACCTTGGCTTCCAGACGCACGCCCGACATGCCCAGGGGCTCGCGCACGCCTTCCTGGTTGTCGATCACGTAGTCCTGCGGCAGGGTGTGCAGCACGCGCTGGTCCGCCGGGATCGCCACGGCCTGGGCAGCGTCGAGCACGCGCTCAAGGTCGGCCGAGCTGACTTCACGGTCGCGGATCGCCACGATGCCGTGGGAGTTCAGGCTGCGGATGTGGTTGCCGGCCACGCCGACGAACGCCGAGTGAATCCGGCAACCGGCCATCAGCTGCGCTTCTTCGATGGCGCGCTGGATCGATTGCACGGTGGACTCGATGTTCACCACCACGCCCTTCTTCAGGCCCCGGGACGGATGCGTGCCAATACCGACGATTTCGATCGCGCCGTCTTCCCCGACCTCGCCCACCAGCGCCACCACCTTGGAGGTGCCGATATCGAGACCGACGATCATTTTGCCGCTTTGCACGTTTGCCATGGGTCCTGCCTCTTCTTAATTCTTCGCGACAGCGGGTTGTGCTGCCGTGGGCGCAGCCGGTGTACGCCAGCCGACGGCCAGGCCGTTGGCGTAACGCAGGTCGACGCTCGCAATGTTCGTAATCTGTTCTTTCAAGGTTTTTTCATAGATGGCAATAAAGCGGCGCATCTTTTCCACCAAGCGGTCGCGTCCCAGCAACAACTCGATGCCCGGGCCGGAACTGCCTGCCCCGGTCGTCAAAAACCAGCTGCCCCGCTCACGCAATTCCAGGCGTGCAATGGAGAAGCCCAGTGGCCGCAGCATCTGGCTCAAGGCCTGGTACTGCTGCATCACTTGCTGCTGCGCCCGCTGCGGCCCGAACAGCTGCGGCAGGTGTTCATAGTTGGCCAGCTCACGCGGGGTGAACGCCTGGCCCTGGTTGTTCAACAGCGCTTCATCGCCCCAACGGGCCACGGGCAGTTGTTCTTCCAGGCGGATCGTCACCTGGTCCGGCCATACACGGCGAACTTCGGCGTGGGCGATCCACGGCATCTGTTCCAGCTCCGAGCGCATGCCCGCCAGGTCGATGGTAAAGAAGCTCGCCGCCAGGTATGGGCCGATGCGCTGCTGTACCGCTTGCTGGCTGATGTAGCTCAAGTCGCCCTGCACGCTGATCTTGGTGATCGGCCGGTCGGCATACGGCAACAGGCGCTGCGCGCCTTCGTACGTACCAAAGCCCAACACCACCAGCAGCACCGGCCAGAACAGCGCCTTGATAAAACCAAAGTTGGCTTTTGGCAGGCGCGAAGACATCGGCTCTTTAGCCACCATTCGGCTTGCACCCCGTGGCACCGGCTTGCGGCTCGGTGCTTGTGGGGGCTGATGACGAAGCGATGCGCCGTTCATGTGTTTAGCCTCTTGGCTCAATGCTGTCGGCCAGGATCGCCAGCACTAACTGCTGGAAATCCAGACCGGCGGCACGGGCTGCCATGGGAACCAGGCTGTGGTCGGTCATGCCCGGTGCGGTGTTGACTTCAAGGAACCAGAAATTCCCTTGGTCATCCTGCATCACGTCTGCCCGCGCCCAACCGGCGATACCCAGCGCCTCACAGGCTTTCGCCGTGAGGTCCATCAATTCTTGTTCCTTGGTTGCTTCGAGGCCGCATGGAATCCGGTACTGAGTATCGGAAGCCAGGTACTTGGCGTCGTAGTCATAAAAGGTGTGGGGCGTGCCCAAAGCGATGGGCGGCAATACCTGGCCACGCAGGGTGGCGATGGTGTACTCGGGACCGGAAATCCACTGTTCCACCAACACTTGCGAATCGTAGGTACTTGCCGCTTTCCATGCGTCGATCAATTCGGCGGCCGAGTTCACTTTGGCCATGCCGATACTGGAGCCTTCATGGGCTGGTTTGACGATCAAAGGCAGGCCCAGTTCCTTGGCCGCAGAAATACAATCGTCTTCGCTGCACAATACGGCGTGACGCGGGGTCGGAATGCCCAGGCTGTGCCACACCTGCTTGGTGCGCAACTTGTCCATCGCCAGGGCCGAGGCAAGGATGCCGCTGCCGGTGTAAGGGATGCCGGCGCATTCGAGCAGGCCCTGCATGCTGCCGTCTTCACCGCCGCGGCCGTGAAGAATGAGAAAGGCGCGGTCGATCTTTTCGGCCTGCAGACGGGCGAGGAAGTCATCGCCCACATCAATACCGAACGCGTTCACACCAGCACTTTGCAGCGCTTCAAGCACCGCATTGCCGGACTTGAGCGACACTTCGCGCTCGGCGCTCTTGCCGCCGAACAACACGGCAACGCGACCAAAATCGGCTGGAGTAATAGTGGAGAACAGGGAGCCGTAGTCAGTGGTCATTTCGACTTCCCCTTGGCGGCTGCAAACAGCGGGCTCGCCAGCAACTTGGGCGCAAGGCCACCGATATCACCGGCGCCCTGGCACAGCAGGATGTCGCCGGCACGCAGCAGCGGCTTGACGATTGGCGCCAGGTCCACGCCACGCTCGATGTAGATCGGGTCCAACTGGCCGCGCTGGCGGATGCTGTTGCACAGCTTGCGGCTGTCAGCGCCCGGGATCGGTTCTTCACCGGCCGGGTAGACTTCCATCAGCAGCAGCACGTTGGCATCGGCCAGTACATTGACGAAATCGTCGTACAGGTCGCGGGTGCGGCTGTAGCGGTGCGGCTGGTACACCATCACCAGGCGGCGCTCCGGCCAGCCACCGCGCACGGCCTTGATCACGGCCGCAACTTCGGTCGGGTGGTGACCGTAGTCGTCCACCAGCATCACGTCACCGCCTTCAACCGGCAGTTGGCCGTAGACCTGGAAACGACGGCCCACACCGGCAAAGCGCGACAGGCCTTCGACGATGGCTTCATCGCTGACGCCTTCATCGGTAGCAATGCAGATGGTCGCCAAAGAGTTCAGCACGTTGTGGTTGCCCGGCATGTTCACCGACACGTCCAGCGGCTCGCGATCAGGACGCAGCACGGTGAAGAAGGTTTGCATGCCTTCCTGGCGCACATTGATTGCGCGCACGTCGGCGTCTTCGCTGAAGCCGTAGGTCACGGTCGGGCGTTTGACCTGAGGCAGGATTTCACGCACCACCGGGTCGTCCAGGCACACCACGGCCAAACCGTAGAACGGCAGGTTGTGCAGGAAGTCGACGAAGGTTTTCTTCAGTTTGTTGAAGTCGCCGTCGTAGGTCGCCATGTGGTCTTCGTCGATGTTGGTGACGACGGCGACCAGCGGTTGCAGGTGCAGGAAGCTCGCGTCACTTTCATCGGCTTCGGCGATCAGGTAGCGGCTGGTGCCTAGCTGGGCATTGGTGCCGGCTGCATTCAGGCGGCCACCGATGACGAAGGTCGGGTCCAGGCCACCGGCGGCGAACACCGAGGCGATCAGGCTGGTGGTGGTGGTCTTGCCATGGGTACCGGCGACGGCGATGCCGTGGCGATAGCGCATCAGCTCGGCGAGCATCTCGGCACGCGGCACCACAGGGATACGGCGCTCAAGGGCGGTGGCCACTTCCGGGTTGGAGGTGTTCACGGCGCTGGACACCACCAGCACATCGGCCTCGGCAGCGTTCTCGGCACGGTGGCCGATAAAGATCTGCGCGCCGAAGGACTTCAGGCGCTCGGTGACCGGCGACTCTTTCAAGTCCGAGCCGGACACCTGATAGCCCAGGTTCAGCAACACTTCGGCGATGCCGCACATGCCCACGCCACCGATACCGACGAAGTGAATACGACGGATGCGGCGCATCTCGGGTTGCGGCATGGCTTTCTGATTCTCAACCATGGGCCACCTCCAGGCAGATATCGACCACGGTGCGGGTTGCGTCAGGTTTGGCCAGGCGGCTTGCGGTGCTCGCCATGCTGTTGAGTCGTTCCGGTTGCATCAAAACCTCGGTCAGGCGAGCGGCCAAATCGGCGGCGCCAGTCGTTCTTTGCGGCAGCAGGAAGGCAGCGCCCTCCCCGGCCAAATATTCGGCGTTGCGGGTCTGGTGATCGTCGATGGCGTGGGGCAAAGGCACCAGCAAGGACGGCAGACCGGCGGCCGCCAGTTCACTGACGGTCAGCGCACCAGCGCGGCAGACCACCAGGTCGGCCCAGCCATAGGCTTGGGCCATGTCTTTGATGAAGGGCTGTACGTTGGCCTCTACACCGGCCTCGCGATAACGCGCGGCGGTGACTTCATCGTGATTCTTGCCGGCCTGGTGGAAGATCTCCGGGCGCACATCCTCAGGAAGTTGCGCAACGGCTTCAGGCAGCAATTTATTCAGTGGCTCGGCGCCCAGGCTTCCGCCCAGGATCAGCAGGTGAGCCTTGCGCCCCGCCAGCGCGTCACGCGCAATGGCCATGAACAGTTCGGTACGCACCGGGTTGCCGGTGGTGCGAAGCTTGTCGGAGGCGGCGAAGGTTTTCGGGAAGGCTTCACACACCCGCGCAGCCAACGGCACCAGCAGGCGGTTGGCGGTACCGGCGACGGCGTTCTGTTCGTGGACGATCACCGGCACGCCAGCGAGTTTCGCCGCGACGCCACCGGGGCCGGTCACATAACCGCCAAAGCCGAGCACACACACCGGCTTGAGCTCGCGAATGATCTTGCGCGCCTGCATGACCGCCTTGAGCAACACGAACGGCGCCTTGAGCAACGACAACTTGCTCTTGCCGCGCAAACCGGTGACGTTGATCAAATGCAGCGGCAAGCCGGCATTAGGCACCAATTCGTTTTCGATGCCACGGGGCGTACCCAGCCAGTGCACGGTGTAGCCACGGTTCTGGAATTCACGGGCGCAAGCCAGGGCCGGGAACACATGGCCCCCAGTGCCGCCCGCCATGATCAGCACGTTAGCGCCCATGGGTCGGCTCCTCGGCGAAGTCGCTTTCGCTGAACTCCATCTCTTCGCTGCCCAGGTGGGTACGGCTCTCCCACTCGATACGCAGCAACAAGCCGAGACAGGCGCAGCAAATCACCAACGAACTGCCACCGTAACTGAGGAACGGCAAGGTCAGGCCCTTGGTCGGCAGCAGGCCGACGTTCACGCCGATGTTGATCAGGAACTGGCCGATCCACAGGAAGGCCAACCCATACGCCACGTAGGCAGCGAAGAACTGCTTGGCCTTCTCGGCCCACAAGCCGATGTACATGGCGCGCACGCAAACGAACACAAACAGCGCAACGGTGCACAGCGAACCCACCACACCCAGCTCCTCGGCCAATACCGAGAACACGAAGTCGGTGTGGGCTTCCGGCAGGTAGAACTGCTTCTGCACACTGTTGCCCAGGCCCACGCCCAGCCACTCGCCGCGACCGAAGGCGATCAGCGCCTGGGTCAACTGGTAGCCGGAGCCGAACTGGTCGGACCAGGGGTCGGTGAAGGTGATCAAACGCGCCATCCGGTAGGGCTGCGCCTGCACCAGGATGGTCACCGCCGCGACCGCCAGCACCACCATCAAGGTGAAGCGGAACAGCCCGACGCCACCCAGGAACAGCATCGCGGCGGCGGCGCCCATCATCACCACCGTGGCCCCGAAGTCGGGCTCCATCAGCAACAGGCCAGCCATGGGCAGCAGCACGATGAACGGCTTGAAGAAGCCCATCCAGCTTTCGCGTACTTCTTTCTGACGGCGCACCAGGTAACCGGCGAGGTAGATCACCACGAACACCTTGGCGATTTCCGAAGGCTGCACGTTGAACGCGCCGAAGCCGATCCAGCGCATCGAACCGTTCACCTCGCGGCCAATGCCCGGCACGATCACCATCACCAGCAAGCCGAACGCACCGATCAGCATCAGCCAACCCAGACGCTGCCAGGTGGCAATCGGGATCATCATGGTGACGATGCAGGCGCCCAGGCCGATCACCAGGTACACCAGGTGACGGATCATCATGTACAGCGTATTGCCCGACTGCACGGCAGCCACTTCGGAGGACGCCGAGGTGATCATCACCAGGCCCAGGCCGAGCAGCGCCAGGCAACCGGCGAGCATAGGGAAATCAAGGTCAATGCCGCGCCCGGTAATGATCGGCGACGGGTAGGGCTTGATGATGTTTCTCAGGTTGAGGCTCATGCCAAAGCCTCCACGGCGCGGGCGAACAGGTGGCCGCGCTCTTCATAGTTCTTGAACATGTCGAAGCTGGCGCACGCGGGCGACAGCAACACCGCATCGCCGGGCTGGGCCAGGGCTTTGCACTGGGCAATGGCGTCGTCCAGGGAAGCTGCGCGTACTTGCGGTACAGCGTCACCGAGGGCGGCGGCGATCAGGTCCGAATCGCGGCCCATCAGCACCACGGCGCGGCAATGGGCGGCCACTGGCGCTTTAAGGTCCTTGAAGTCGGCACCCTTGCCATCGCCACCGGCGATCAGCACCAGCTTGCCGTCGATATCGGCACCCAGGCCTTCGATGGCCGCCAGGGCCGCACCGACGTTGGTGGCTTTGGAGTCGTTGTAATAGCTCACGCCATTGAGGTCGCGCACCCACTGGCAGCGATGCTCAAGGCCGGCAAAGGTGCGCAGGCTGGCAAGCATGGCGTCGAATGGCAGGCCAACCGCGTGACCGAGCGCCAGCGCCGCAAGGGCATTGGACTGGTTGTGTGCGCCACGAATTTTCAGTTCGCGTACCGGCATCAGGTTCTGGAATTCGAACGCCAGGTACTTCTCGCCGTTCTCTTCACGAATGCCGAAGCCTTTGAAATCCGGTTTGCCCAGGCCGAAAGTCCAGCAAGGCATGCCCTCGCCCATCAGCGGACGGCTCAGGGCAACCTGGCGGTTGACTACAAATTGCTTGGCGCCACGGAAGATCCGGTGCTTGGCCAGGTGATAAGCCGGCAGGCCGCTGTAGCGGTCCATATGGTCTTCGCTGACGTTCAATACTGTCGCCACTTCGGCGCCCAGGTCGTGGGTGGTTTCCAGCTGGAAGCTCGACAATTCCATCACGTACAGCTCGACGTCGTCGCTGAGCAGGTCCAGGGCCGGCACGCCAAGATTGCCGCCGACGGCCACACGCTTGCCCGCCGCCGCCGCCATCTCGCCCACCAGGGTGGTGACAGTGCTTTTCGCGTTGGAACCGCTGATGGCCACGATCGGCGCCTTCGCGTTGCGCGCGAACAGGTCGATATCGCCAGACAGCTTCACGCCACGCGCCGCCGCCGCTTGCAGGGCCGGTGTCGCCAGGGCCAGGCCCGGGCTCACGTAGAGCTCATCGGCACGGCACAGAAACTCGACATCCAGCTCGCCACAACGCACTTCCACGTGCGGGTAGTCACGGCGCAGCGTGACCAGCTCCGGTGGATTTTCCCGCGTATCGGCCACGGCAAACGACGTGCCCCGGTTCGCCAGGAAGCGAACCAGGGACATGCCGCTCTTGCCGAGGCCGACAACGATGCGGAAGTGGTCTGAAGCGATCAGGGACACTCGTTTCTACCTCAGTTTCAGGGTGGCAAGGCCGACCAGTACCAGAATCACGGTGATGATCCAGAAACGGACAATCACGCGTGGCTCAGGCCAGCCCTTGAGTTCAAAGTGGTGGTGAATCGGCGCCATGCGAAACACGCGGCGCCCGGTCAACTTGAAGGACGCCACCTGGATGACCACCGACAGGGTTTCCATCACGAACACACCGCCCATGATGAACAGCACGATTTCCTGGCGAACGATCACCGCGATGGTGCCCAAGGCAGCGCCCAGCGCCAGTGCGCCGACGTCGCCCATGAAGACTTGTGCCGGGTAGGTGTTGAACCACAAGAACCCCAGGCCGGCACCGATCAGCGCGCCGCAGAACACGATCAGTTCACCAGCGCCCGGTACATAAGGAATCAGCAGGTACTCAGCGAATTTCACGTTACCCGACAGGTAGCAGAAGATGCCGAGCGCGCCGCCCACCATCACCGTCGGCATGATCGCCAGGCCGTCGAGGCCATCGGTCAGGTTCACCGCGTTGCTGGAGCCGACGATCACGAAGTAGGTCAGCACCACAAAACCGACACCCAGCGGGATGCTCACATCCTTGAGCATCGGGATGATCAAGGTGGTTTCCACGGCACTTGGCGCGGTGGTGTACAGGAAGATCGCAGCGGCCAGGCCGAACACCGACTGCCAGAAATACTTCCAGCGGCTTGGCAGCCCCTTGGAGTTTTTCTCAATCACTTTGCGGTAGTCATCCACCCAGCCGATGGCACCGAACAACAGGGTCACCAGCAGCACCACCCACACGTAGCGGTTATGAAGGTCGGCCCAGAGCAAGGTGCTGACGCCGATGGACGACAGGATCAGCGCGCCCCCCATGGTCGGAGTGCCAGACTTGGACAGGTGCGACTGCGGGCCGTCGTTACGAACCGATTGACCAATTTGCAGGTTCTGCAGGGTGCGGATCATCCACGGCCCTAAAAACAGTGACAAAGACAGCGCGGTCAGCACACCCAGGATCCCGCGCAGGGTCAGGTACTGGAAGACCGCGAAGCCTTTGTGGAACTGTTGCAGATACTCAGCCAGCAGCAGCAGCATTAATGTTTCTCCATACTTGAGCCACACAAGGCTGCGACGACGTTTTCCATCACCGCGCTGCGCGATCCCTTGATCAAAATGGTTGTGTGTTTGTCATGTTCAGCCGCCGTCAACGCCTGGATCAGCTCGGCCTGGCTGGCGAAATGCCGCGCGCCAGGGCCGAAAGCGTTGACCGCATGGGCCATGTTCGTGCCAACGGCGTAGAGCGCGTCCACTTTGCCGGCGGCATAGGCGCCGACTTCACGGTGGCCCTGTTCAGCCCAATCGCCCAATTCGCCGATATCGCCCAGTACCAGCACCTTGCGCCCATCAAAGCCTTTGAGCAGGTCCACAGCGGCATTGATGGAGGACGGGTTGGCGTTGTAGGTGTCATCGATCACGCGCATGCCGTTGCCAGCCAGTTGCGCCACAGTGCGGCCCTTCACCGGCTGCACCGCGCCCAGGCCTGTGGCAATACCGAACAGCGACACACCCAGGGCATGGGCGGCAGCGGCGGCGGCCAAGGCGTTGGCGACGTTATGGTTGCCTAGCAAATTCAACTGCACGTGCTCGTCACCTTGCGGGGTGTGCAAGGTGAAGGACGGGCAGCCACGGGCATCGACATTGATGTTGGAGGCGTAAAAATCGGCTGCGGCATTGAGTACCGCAAACGTCAGGACCTTGCGACCGGCGGCGCGTACACGCCAGGTCTCGAAGGCCTTGTCATCCAGGTTCAGTACCGCAGTGCCCGAAGCGTCGAGGCCTTCAAGGATTTCGCCCTTGGCTTCGACGATTTTTTCCGGGCCGCCGAACTCGCCGACATGGGCGGTACCGGCGTTATTGATGATCGCCACGTGCGGCTGGGTCAGCGCCACGGTGTAGGCGATTTCGCCGATGCGCGAAGCCCCCAGTTCGATCACCGCCGCCGTGTGTTCCGGGGCCAGTTCGAGCAGGGTCAGCGGTGCGCCGAAATCATTGTTCAGGTTGCCACGGGTCGCGAGTACCGGCCCGCGCGTACGCAAGATGCCGGCAAGCAGTTCCTTGACCGTGGTCTTGCCGCTGGAACCGGTAATGGCCGCCACCGGTTTATCAAAAGCGGCACGGTTAAGCGCGCCCAGTTGGCCCAGGGCCAGGCGGGTGTCGGCTACCAGCAATTGCGGCAAGGCAGAATCGGCCACTTCACGCTGTACCAGGGCACCGACAGCACCTTTGGCGGCAACGTCGTTGAGGTAGTCGTGACCATCGAAACGCGGACCGGCCAGGGCGACAAACAGTTGCCCCGGCTGGATGTTACGGCTGTCGATACTCACGCCGTTGAATGTGCAGTCGCTCGACAGCACACGGGCCGACAGGGCCTGGGCCAGCTCACTGAATGTCATCGCTTTAAGCATGGGCGACCTCCCAGGCGGTCAGGGCGTGATCCGCCTCGACCAGATCGGAGAAGGCATGGCGCTCACCGTTGATTTCCTGATAGTCCTCGTGGCCTTTACCCGCGAGCACCACCACGTCGTCCGCGCCGGCACTGGCGATCAACTGCGCGATGGCAGCGCCACGGCCCGCGACGAAGGTGACCTTGGAGGCGTCTTTGAAGCCGACACGGATGTCATCGAAAATCTGGCTCGGGTCTTCGCTGCGCGGGTTGTCGTCGGTGACGAGTACACCATCGGCCAAGCGCTCGACAATCTCGGCCATCAATGGGCGCTTGCCGCGATCGCGATCACCGCCGCAACCGAACAGGCACAGCAGTTTGCCCTTGGCATGTGGGCGCAGGGCTTCGAGGACTTTTTCCAGGGCATCCGGGGTGTGGGCGTAATCGACCACCACCAGCGGTTGTGTGCCGCCACCCAGGCGCTGCATGCGACCGGCCGGGCCTTCCAGCTTGGGCAGTACCCGCAAGATTTCATCCAAGGCGTAATCCAGGCCCAGCAGTGCGCCGATAGCGGCGAGCACGTTGCTCAGGTTGAACCGCCCCAGCAAGGTGCTGCGCAAGTGGTGCTCGCCCTGCGGCGTCACCAACGTGGCGCGCACGCCTTCGTCATTGAATTGGGCTTCGCGGCAATACAGGTAGGCGCTGGCATCTTGCAGGCTATAGCTGATCAAGCGCGCGTCACTGTCTTGCTCCGCCAGCTGGCGGCCGAATGCGTCGTCGAGGTTGACCACCCGGCACTTCAGGTCATTCCAGGCAAACAGCTTGGCCTTGGCGGCGGCGTACGCCTCCATGGTGCCGTGGTAGTCCAGGTGATCGCGGGACAGGTTGGTCATCACCGCCACGTCAAAGGCCAGGGCAGTGACACGCCCTTGGTCCAGGCCGTGGGAAGACACTTCCATGGCAACCGCCTTGGCGCCGGCCTTTTTCAGGTCGGCCAGGGTCGCTTGCACGGCAATCGGGTTCGGCGTGGTGTGCAGGCCGCTTTGCAGCGCGCCATAGAAACCGGTGCCCAGGGTGCCGACGATGCCGCAGTGCTGACCCAACAGGTCCAACGCCTGGGCAACCAATTGGGTCACGCTGGTCTTGCCGTTGGTGCCCGTCACACCCACTAGGTTGAGTTGGCGGCTCGGGTCACCGTAGAAACGCCCGGCGATGTCAGAAAGCTGCGCAGCCAGGCCCTTGACCGGAATCAACGGCACATCGGTGATCGGCAGCACGGTGGCGCCTTCCACTTCATAGGCGACCGCCGCCGCACCGCGTTGCAGGGCATCGGCGATATGCGCGCGGCCATCGAGCTTGCCGCCGGGTACCGCCAGGAACAGGTCACCGGCGCGCACATTACGGCTGTCCAGAGTCAGCTCACGAATCAGCAGATCGTGGCCGGCATGGGCAAAAATCTTGTTCAGGCTAAGAGACATCAGCCGCGCCCTCCATTGGCTTTGACCGCTGCGGCCGGTGGGCCGGCGTTGGCTTGTTGAGTCGGCGGCAGGTTGTCCGGCGTGATGTTCATCAAGCGCAGGGTGCCGGACATCACTTTGCTGAACACCGGCGCCGAAACCAGGCCACCGAAGTAGCCGGCTTTACTAGGCTCGTCGATGACCACGACGATGGCGTAGCGCGGGTCGCTCATCGGGCCGAAGCCGGCGAACAGCGAACGGTAGGAGTTTTCGGCATAGCCTTTGGTGCCTACCGAAGTCTTACGCGCCGTACCCGACTTGCCCGCAACGTGGTACGCCGGCACCTGGGCGCGGAAAACGCCACGCGGTGCTTCGATCACTTGTTGCAGCATGCCTTGCATGGTCTTGGCGACGTTTTCCGGGATCACTTGGGTGGCTTTTGGCGCTTCGTCGACATGGATCAGGCTCAGTGGAACCATGCGGCCGTTATTGGCCAATACCGAGAAAGCGTGGGCCAACTGGATGGCGGTCACCGACAGGCCGTAGCCGTAGGACAGCGTGGCAGTCTCGGCTTTTCTCCACTCGCGGTAGTTCGGCAGGTTGCCCACGCGTTCACCTGGGAAATCGAGGCCGGTGGGTTGCCCCAGGCCGATTTTTTGCGCCAGGTGATAGATCGTTTCACCGCCAATGTCGAAGGCAACTTTACTCATGCCCACGTTACTGGAGTTGATCAGGATGCCTGTCAGATCCAGCACCGGACCTTCAGTGCGGGATACGTCACGAATGGTGTATTTGCCCAACTGCAAGGTGCCTGGGTAAACCTCGACCTTGTCGCTGGGTTTCCAGCGCCCGGTTTCCAGGGCAGCGCTCATGGAGATGGCTTTCATGGTCGAACCCGGCTCGAACACGTCGATCATTGCGCGGTTACGCATCATCGCCGGTTGCAGGTTGCGACGGTTGTTGGGGTTATAGGTCGGCTGGTTGACCATGGCGAGGATCTCGCCGGTCTTCACGTCCATGATCACCAGGCTGCCGGCTTTGGCGCCGTTCTCGATGATCGCGTTACGCAGTTCGCGGTTGGCCAGGTATTGCAGGCGCAAATCGATCGACAACGCCAGAGGCTTGCCGGCCTTGGCGTTTTTGGTGACCTGGACGTCCTTGATCAATCTGCCGCGCCGATCCTTGATGACCTGGCGTTTGCCCGGAACCCCAGCCAGCCATTCGTCATAGGCCAGTTCGACCCCTTCGCGGCCGTGGTCATCGATATCGGTAAAGCCAACCATATGCGCGGTGGTTTCACCGGCCGGGTAGAAACGACGAAACTCCTCGATGCCATAGACACCGGGGATTTTAAGGTCGAGCACTTGCTGGCCTTGCTCAGGGGTAAGCCCGCGCACCAGATAGATGAATTCCTTGTTGGCCTGGGCTTCCAGGCGCTCGGTCAGGGCCTTGCGGTCTTGCCCCAGGGCAGCGGCCAGTTCAGGCCACTTGTCCTTGGCGACTTGCAGTTCCTTGGCGTTGGCCCACAGGGTGGTCACCGGGGTACTGACGGCCAGGGGCTCGCCGTTACGGTCGGTGATCAGGCCGCGGTGTGCAGGAATCGGAATATGCCGCAGGCTGCGGGCGTCACCCTGGCCGATCAGGAAGTCGCGGTCGACGACCTGCAGGTCGAAGATGCGCCAGACGATCGCGCCCACCATCAATGCCAGCAAGCCGAGCATCAGGCGGAAGCGCCACGGGTAGAGTGCCCCTTCGAGTTTCATCATGGCGCCACCATGCGGACTTCAGCCGCGCCAGGGATGTGCATCTTCAGCTGTTCGGTGGCCAGCACTTCGATACGGCTGTGGGCCGTCCAGGTGCTTTGCTCAAGGATCAACCGGCCCCACTCTGCCTGGGCTTTATCACGCACGCTCAATTCCCCGTACAGGGTATTGAGCAACTGACGGTTCCAGTGGGCGCTGTAGGACACCGCAATCGCGGACACCAGCACGCCGACAAACAGCAGCAACATAAAGAAGCTGCCGCCCGGGAGGGGCTTGGCGAAAAGCTTGCTCACCGCAACTTCTCCGCAACACGCATGACGGCGCTACGGGAACGTGGGTTGGCCTTGAGTTCGGCTTCGGAAGCGAACTGCGCTTTGCCATGGATTTTGATTTTCGGCACAAAGGCTTCGAAACGCACCGGCAGGTTACGCGGCAGGTTGTCGGATTCGCCCTTGACCAGACGACGCATGAAGAGTTTGACGATGCGGTCTTCCAGGGAGTGGAAGCTGATCACCACCAGGCGACCGCCCACTTCCAAAGCATCCAGAGCGGCTTCGAGGCCGGCTTCCAGATCGCCCAATTCGTTGTTGACGTGAATGCGCAGGCCCTGGAACGCACGGGTCGCCGGGTTCTTGCCCTTTTCCCAGGCCGGATTGGCGACCTTCAGCACTTCGGCCAGGTCAGCGGTGCGTTCGAACGGCTGGATTTCGCGGCGCTCGACCACGGCACGCGCCATGCGCCCGGCGAAGCGCTCTTCACCATATTCCTTGAACACACGGGCGATTTCTTCCACCGGTGCGGTGGCGATGAACTGTGCGGCACTGACCCCACGGGTAGGGTCCATGCGCATGTCGAGGGGGCCGTCGTTCATGAAGCTGAAGCCGCGCTCCGGGTCATCGAGCTGCGGCGAAGACACGCCCAGGTCGAGCAGAACCCCGGCCACCTTGCCCGCCATGCCGCGCTCGGCAACTTCGGCGCCCAGCTCGGCAAAGCTGCGCTGCACAACGACAAAGCGGCCGTCTTCGGCCGCTAGCGCTTGCCCGGTGGCAATCGCTTGAGGGTCTTTGTCGAACCCGAGGAGTTTGCCGTCGGACCCGAGCTGGCTGAGTATCAACCGGCTATGCCCGCCCCTGCCGAATGTGCCATCGACATAGCAGCCATCGGCTCGTACGGCGAGAGCCTCAACGGCTTCGTCAAGCAGTACGGTGATGTGGTTAAAGCCGCTATCAATAGTCACAGGATCAAATCACGCAGTTCATCAGGCATGGCGCCCGGTTGTTGAATAGCAGCCAGGTCCGCTGCAGACACAGCATCCCAGGCATCTTCGTCCCACAATTGGAACTTGTTCAGTTGGCCTACCAGCATTGCGCGCTTGTCCAGCTTGGCGTACTCGCGCAGTCGCGGAGGCACCAGGAAACGACCGCTGCCATCGAGTTCAAGGTCGACGGCATTACCGATCAGCAAACGCTGAAGGCGGCGGTTTTCTTCACGCAATGAAGGCAGTGCGCGCAACTTGGTTTCAATCAACTCCCACTCGTCGAGGGGGTAAACACACAAACAAGGGTCAACGGCGTCAATCGTGATGATTAACTGCCCTGAACTTCGCGAAATGAGCTCGTCACGATACCGGCTCGGCATGGCGAGACGGCCTTTTGCATCGAGACTGATAGCGTTAGCTCCGCGAAACACAGATGCGTTTCTCCAAATTTTAGCGTTTTACGTTCAAAAAACCCACTTTGTGCCACTTTCCGCCACTTGCGCACACTATAGGAATGCGCCCACCACACCGTCAAGGCGCGTATACAAGGAAAAGCCTTACAGAACGGAGATTTAGGAAGGTAAAGGGAGGAGAAACGAGAGTTTTGCGATGTTTTTGACTCAACAACAGCAAACAGCTCAAAGAGCTAGGGCTTAAAGTTAAAGTGATTTATTAAGAGTAAGATTTTTTTGGTATTACGAAGATGCATCTGCCAATGATTTGGCAGGGAGGGATTCTTGCGTTACTACCGGGTTTGCGCACGAGATTCGAACGCAAGAAAAAAAGGTGGAGAGTCGATCTGTAAGCCGGGTTCTGTCTTGAACAGTCATTCGTCTACGATGGCCATCACTGGACATCTTTAGCAACCTACCCGGTCCCAGCGCGGGCCACGCCTTGGGACCCTATTTGGTCTTGCTCCAAGTGGGGTTTACCTAGCCACGAACTGTTGCCAGTCGTGCGGTGCGCTCTTACCGCACCTTTTCACCCTTACCGGCACCGAAGTGCTTAGGCGGTTATTTTCTGTGGCACTTTCCGTAGGCTCACGCCTCCCAGGCATTACCTGGCACTTCGCCCTATGGAGCCCGGACTTTCCTCCCCCCCCTAATTTTCATAGAGGGCAGCGACTGTCCAATCGACTCTCCGCCGCGAAGGTTAACGGCACGGCGGCTTGAGGACAAGTATTAAAAGTGCAGCATTGCCATCACGTTCAGACGAAATACAGTTTTGGCCCCGGAACTATTCGGCCTTCTGTTTATCGAGCGCGACCTGATACAACACATTCTTGCGCACCCCGGTAATTTCGGCAGCCAGGGCGGCGGCGCGCTTGAGTGGCATTTCCTTGAGCAACAAATCGAGGACGCGCACGGCCTCGCTGCCCACCGCGTCTTCATTCTCCGGCGCGGTCCAGCCGGCTACCAGCACCACGCATTCGCCGCGCTGCTGATTGCTGTCGCCCTCGACAAACGCCCGCAACGCCTCCAGCGGCAGCCCCTTGAGGGTTTCGAACGTCTTGGTCAACTCCCGGGCCAGCAAGGCCAGGCGCTCGCCGCCAAACACCAGCTCCATGTCTTGCAGGCATTCAAGAATGCGATGCGGGGCCTCATAGAAGATCAAGGTGCGCGGCTCTTCTTTAAGTGCCTGCAGACGCGCCCGACGCCCTACGGCCTTGGCGGGCAGGAAGCCTTCGAAGATAAAGCGGTCCGAGGGCAACCCGGCGGCCGATAATGCAGCAATCAGCGCGCAGGCTCCTGGAACAGGCACTACATTGATACCAGCGGCGCGCGCCTGGCGGACCAGGTGGTAACCAGGGTCGGAAATCAGCGGCGTGCCCGCGTCGGAAATCAGTGCAACGTCATCACCCGCCAAAAGGCGCGTGATAAAGCGGCTACCCTCTTCACGTTCGTTGTGTTCGTGGCAGGCCGCTAATGGCGTGCTGATACCAAAATGCTGCATCAACCGTTGGGAGTGCCGCGTGTCTTCTGCCGCGATCAATTTCACCTCGCGCAACACTTTCAGCGCCCGGGCACTGATGTCGTCCAGGTTGCCAATGGGCGTCGCCACCACAAAAAGCGAGCCAGCAGTGGAATTCAAAGGACCTGGAGCAGTCAAAGCGCACACCTCGATGGTTGGCAAAAGTCACATTGTAGCGCGTAGAAGCCTTGAAAATATGCCATCACGGCCGATGCCGTTTCAGCCACCGTCAGCTACTGGCAACATTTGCACGACCTAAATCCACGGTTTAACGCCATGAACATCGCGCCTGGGCCAGTGCTTGGGTACACTTCCACGCTAATTTGATCGGTATCAGGAACACTTACATGATCGCTTGCCTGCGGCTGCTCTCCGCCCTCTGCCTCGCTGCCTTGCTGGCCGCTTGCGCCAGTTCGCCTTCCTCCAGTCTTGGCGAACTGCCACGCACGCCCGATGCCAGTATCGAGCAACTGCTCGAACAGGCGACGAACGCCAAGACGCCAGAAAAAGCCGCGTTGCTGCGCCTGAGCGCGGCAGACCTGGCCTACCAGCAGAACAATCCCGGCCGCTCCTCGCAGATCCTTGCGCAAGTGCCCCTGGATGCCCTGAAGCCAGCCGCGCAAGTATTTGCCAGCACCCTGGCCGCAGAACTGGCAATGGGCCGCAACCAGCCCAAGGCGGCCTTGGCAGCGCTGAACCACCCCAGCCTGCAAAGCCTGAAGGAACTGCCGACCGACCAGCAGATCCGCACCGGCACCGTGCATGCACGCGCCTATGAAGCCGACGGCCAGACCCTCGCCGCCGCTCGCGAGCGCGTGGCCATGGCGCCCCTGCTGACGGGCGAGGCTGCCAGCAGCAACCACGAAGCCATTTGGGTATTGATTGCCGCGCTGCCAGCCGAACAGCTGCAAGCCACCGGCAACCCGACACTCGATGGCTGGATCACCCTGGCCCAGGCGGTCAAGGGCGCCGGTACGCTGGAGCAACAACAAGCCGCCATCGACACCTGGCGCGCGCAGAACCCGGGCCACCCGGCGGCGGTGCAACTGCCAGCGCCGCTGACCAAACTCAAGGAACTGGCCAGCCAGCCCCTGAACAAGATCGCCCTGCTGCTGCCCCAGGAAGGCCCGCTGGCCGCTGTGGGCAAAGCGCTGCGCGAAGGTTTCATGGCGGCTCACTACCAGGCTGAGCAAGCCGGGCAGAAGCCACCGGTTATCGAGTTCTATGACAGCTCGCGCCTGACCTCCCTCGACGACTTCTACGCCAAGGCCCAGGCCGCCGGCGTGCAACTGGTGGTCGGCCCGCTGGAAAAGCCGCTGGTCAAGCAACTCAGCGCACGCCCGCAATTGCCGATCACCACCCTGGCCCTGAACTACAGCGAGACCGATCAAGGCCCGGCGCAGCTGTTCCAGTTCGGCCTGGCCGCTGAAGACGAAGCCCGCGAAGTATCGCGCCGTGCCCGTGCTGATGGCCTGCATCGCGCCGCCGCCATGGTGCCCCGTGGCGAATGGGGTGAGCGCGTCTACAAGGCGTTCCGCCAGGATTGGGAAGCCAATGGTGGCACCGTCATGGGCGTGGAATATGTCGATCAGCCTGTGGCCCTGGCCCAGCAGATCGCCGATCTGTTCCAACTGCGCAAGAGCGAAGGCCGCGCCAAGAGCCTGCAAAGCACGGTCGGCACCGACGTCGCCGCCCAGCCTTCGCGTCGCCAGGACATCGAGTTCATCTTCCTAGCCGTCACGCCGCAACTGGCCCAGCAGATCAAACCGACCCTGAACTTCCAATACGCTGGCGATGTGCCGGTGTACGCGACCTCTCACGTGTTCAGTGCCAGTGGTGACCGCAACCAGTACCTGGACATGACCAATGTGATGTTCTGCGAAACACCTTGGCTGCTTAACACCACCGACCCGCTGCGCAACCAGGTCGCCGCACAATGGCCGCAAGCCAATGGCAGCCTGGGCCGCCTCTACGCGATGGGCGTGGATGCCTACCGCCTGGCGCCACGCCTGGGCCAGCTCAAGGCACTGCCGGACACTCGTGTCGACGGCCTCTCGGGCAACCTGGGCATCAGCGCCAACCAGCGCGTCGATCGCCAGATGCCGTGGGCGAAGTTCGTCGGCGGCGACATTCAGCGCCTGCCTGATACCCCACGCTGATGCCCGAGCGGTCCAGCGCACAAAGCGGCAAGGATGCCGAACTGCATGCACTCAATTACCTGCAACAACAGGGTCTGCGCCTTCTGGCGCAGAACTGGTTATGTAAACGCGGCGAGCTTGATCTGGTCATGCTTGACGGCGATACAGTAGTATTCGTCGAAGTCCGCTACAGAAAACACGCACAATGGGGTGGCGCGCTCGCCAGTATCGACGGGCGCAAGCGTCAAAAGCTGATACTCGCTGCGCAGTTTTTTCTGCAAAAAGAGCATCGCTGGGCTGACTGCCCCTGCCGTTTCGATGTGGTTGCCATGGAAAGCACCCCGTCAGGCACAGCTGATCTGACCTGGCTCAAAAATGCCTTCGACAGCTGATTCGCCGGGCAACCTCACCACTCATTTTTGCTCTTTGCTTTGCGGGCTGCACATTACCTGTGCCAAACAGCCGCGCTACTTAAGGTCACACAGATGGACATGCAATCCCGAATTCGCCAGCTTTTCCAGGCCAGCATCGACACCAAGCAACAGGCGATGGACGTACTTGCACCGCACATCGAGCAAGCCAGCCAGGTGATGGTCAATGCCTTGCTCAACGAAGGCAAAATGCTTTCGTGCGGCAATGGCGGTTCGGCTGGCGATGCCCAGCATTTTTCCTCGGAGCTGCTCAACCGTTTCGAACGCGAGCGCCCGAGCCTGCCGGCCATTGCCTTGACCACCGATTCGTCGACGATCACTTCGATTGCCAACGACTACAGCTACAACGAAATCTTCTCCAAGCAGATCCGCGCCCTCGGCCAGCCGGGCGATGTATTGCTGGCGATTTCCACCAGCGGCAACTCGGCCAATATTATTCAAGCGATCCAGGCCGCACATGATCGCGAAATGATTGTCGTAGCCTTGACCGGTCGCGACGGCGGCGGCATGGCGTCGCTGCTGCTGCCAGAGGACGTGGAGATTCGCGTCCCGGCCAATGTCACTGCACGTATCCAAGAAGTTCATCTGCTGGCGATCCACTGCCTGTGCGATCTGATCGACAGCCAACTGTTCGGGAGTGAAGAATGACCGTTAATCGCCTCAGTCTTTTGGCCATCACGCTGTGCGTCGCCATCAGCGGCTGCAGCTCGGCTATCACCGCTACACGGGACACCCCTATCCAGGATGACCGGGGCACACGCACCTTCGGCAGCACCATTGATGATTCGCTGATCGAAACCAAGGTGAAGGTCAACGTTGCCAAGGCGGCTACCGACCTGGGCAACGGGGCCTCGCGCATCGTGGTAACCAGCTTCAACGGTGTGGTCCTGCTGGCAGGCCAAACCCCGCGCGCCGACCTCAAGGCCCAGGCCGAGCAGGCCGCCGCCGGCGTGCAACGCGTCAAGAAGGTCCACAACGAACTGCAGGTCATGGACCCGATCACCCTGCTGGCCATCAGCAACGATGCCCTGCTGACCACCAAGATCAAGGCCCAGATGCTGACCGACAGTGCGGTGCCTGGTTCGCGGATCAAGATCGTCACCGACAATGGCATCGTCTACATGATGGGCCTGCTGACCCAGGCCGAAGCCACCCGCGCCGCCAACCTGGTGCAGGGCGTGTCGGGCGTGCAGAAGATCGTGAAGGTGTTCGAATACATCGACTGATGTAGAGTCCTTGATCGTTCCCACGCTCTGCGTGGGCACGCATCCCGTGACGCTCCGCGTCACCACCCCACAGGCCGCGACTTTTGCGCCATCAGTGGGACGCGGAGCGTCAGAGCGGGCATTCCCACGCAGAGCGGGGGAACGATCAAAAAAGGGCGCCGTGCATTGACTGCACGGCGCCCTTTTTAGTGTTTAACGTTTACTGGTATTGCTGGTACGGGTTGCCCTGGAACTGGTTGTTCTGCTGTGGCGCCTGCTGCTGGCCCGCAGGTTGGCCGTATTGCTGGCCAGGGATCGGGCCGAGGTTGACCTCGACACGACGGTTCTGGGCACGGCCGTTCACATCGCCGTTGCTGGCAATCGGGTTATCCGGGCCGGCACCGCGTGCGCTCAGGTTGGCACCGTTGACGCCTTGGGAGGTCAGGTAGTTGGCCACGCTCTGCGCACGGCGCTGGGACAGGTCCATGTTCAGTTGACGGCTACCGGTGCTGTCGGTGTAGCCAACGATCTGGATGGTGTTCTGGTTGAACTGCTTGAGGGAGTTGGCCAGGTTGTTCAGCGGCTGGTAGAAGCTGCTGGAGATCGCGTCCGAGTTGGTGGCGAAGGTAATGTTACCCGGCATGATCAGCTTGATCTGGTCACCCTGGCGCTGCACCTCAACCCCGGTGTTGGCCATGCTTTCACGCAGTTTTTTCTCTTGCTGGTCGGCGTAGTAGCCATAACCTGCCGCACCGGCACCCGCAACCACCGCGCCAATCAGCGCGCCCTTGCCACGGTTGTTATGGTCGATGGCCGCACCGGCCAATGCGCCAGCCAGCGCACCGAGGCCGCCGTATTTGGCGGTTTTGCTCATGCCGCTTTCGGAACCATTGCTGGCCTGTCCCTGGCTGCCGTCATAAGGGTTAGGTGAGGCGCAGCCAGACAACAGGGCTACGGCGGTAGCGACAACAAGCAGACGACGCGGAGTGAACATGAAGGAAGCTCCTACTTTTGCATTCTGTGATGCAGAGGACATTGGCAATGGACCTGTGCCGAGTTTGGAACGCGACAAACGGCAAAAATTCCGTGAAGGGGTGCGTAAAGCATAGCTGTCTTTGGCTTGGGTCTGTGCCTGTGTGTCTGTACCGGCTTGTATCAGAGCCGACAACCCATCACGCACGCACGAAAGGATTCTCCCGCATCTCATCGCCCAGCAACGTATCCGGCCCATGCCCAGTGACCACCGTCGCGCCTTCGTCCAGCGTATACAGGCGCTGCTTGATCGACCGCACAATCGTCGCCTGGTCGCCGCCCCATAAATCCGTACGCCCTACGCCACGACGAAACAAGGTATCGCCAGCGATCAACAGCTTGGCGTCGGCAAACCAGAAACTCATCGAGCCTGGCGTATGCCCTGGGGTGTGTAAGGCTACCCCACAGCCGCAGGCCAGTTCTTCGTCATGCTCCAGCCAGCGATCCGGCGACGGCACTGGGACGTACGGCACGCGAAACATCTGGCATTGCATTTCCAGGTTGTCCCAGAGAAATTGATCCTCTTTGTGCAGGTGCAGCGTGGCGCCGGTCTTTTCTTTCAATTGCCCGGAGGCCAGGAAATGATCGAGGTGAGCATGGGTGTGGATAATGCTCACCACCTTCAGGCCCAGTGCATCAAGGCGCGCCAGGATCAACTCGTGATTGCCGCCGGGGTCGACTACGATGGCTTTTTTAGTGATCGGGTCGCCAATGATGGTGCAGTTGCACTGCAACGGCCCGACGGGGAAGGTTTCGCGAATCAACGGTTGTTTTTCAATAGTCATGGGTGTCCTGCAAGCTCTCTGGCGCGTTCCAAGTGCAGTATGGTGTAGCTTACCCCTGCTCTGGAAGGCGTCGATTGCGCGGTCTATCCGCTGCTAAGCTACACAAGCGCCATTGAAATCCCCTGCTGCAGTCAGTCGCATTTGGAGCAACACCCATGGCGAATCAACAGATCATCTGCGAACACTGCGACTGCGTGTACGAGAAAGTCACGCTCGCCAAACATCAGAAAGCCCTGTGCGTACGCTGCTCTGGCGTGCTGCAGCGCTATAACGGCCTGTCCGTGCAACAACGTCTGGCCCTGACGGTGACTGCCGCAGTGCTGTGGACCTTTGCCAACTTTTACCCGGTGATGAGCATCAGCCTGCAAGGCTTGAAAAACAGCGCCACCCTCTGGGACTCAGTGGTTGCACTGAGCCTGGGGCCGATCACATTCATTGCATTGGTGGCGGCCATTTCCATCATTATCGCGCCGGTGTTTCAACTGCTGTTGCTGATCTGGGTGCTGAGTTTCGCCTTGGCCGGTAGGCGCTCGCCGGCGTTCAAGCTGTGCATGCGCTGGCTCGAAGCGCTCAGGCCGTGGAGCATGCTGGAGGTGTGCCTGCTGGGCGCGATGGTCGCGGTGTTCAAGCTGGCCGGCATGCTGGACGTTATTCCTGGCACCGGCCTGTTTGCCTTGGCTGCCCTGAGCCTGTTGCTGATCCGCATTGCCGGGCGCGATGTGCGCGACCTGTGGGACACCGTATGAATTCACCGCCTACCGCCCGCGAGCTGAACCTGTGCCTGTGCCACACCTGCGGCCAGCCCTGCGACATGCGCCTTGAACCCACCGAGTGCGAGCGCTGTGGCGCCGCGCTGCATCGGCGCAAGGTGCAGTCCCTGACCCGAACCTGGGCCTACATGCTCACCGCCCTCGCCTTTTATGTCCCGGCCAATTTACTGCCGGTGATGAACACCACCATGCTCGGCTCCGGCGCAGACAGCACTATCATGAGTGGCGTGCTGGAGTTCTGGCAGCACGGCGCCTGGGACATTGCCCTGATCATTTTCATCGCCAGCATTGCCGTGCCGGGCATCAAGTTCTTGTCGCTGGGGCTGCTGCTGGTCACCGTGCAGCGCAATAGCCAGTGGGCGCGCAAAGAGCGCTCGAAGCTGTTTCGGTTTATCGAACTGATCGGCTATTGGTCGATGCTCGATGTCATCGTGGTCGCCCTGGTGGCCGCGCTGGTGAAGTTTCAAGCCCTGGGCACGATCGAACCGCGCCTGGGTATTCTGTTTTTTGGCCTGGTGGTCGTGTTTACGATGCTCGCGGCCATGAGTTTTGATCCCCGGCTAATCTGGGAAAACCCACCTAACGAGGAGACCTCGGATGAGCTCATCCAAGGCTGACACCCCTGCGGGGCAACCCGTGATCAAGACGCGTCGTTTCAGCGTTTCGCTGGTCTGGATCGTGCCGATTGTCGCTGTGCTGGTGGGGATCTCGCTGGTGATTCACAGCATCATGCAACAAGGGCCGACCATCGTCCTCAACTTCAAGACCGGCAGCGGGCTGATAGCCAACAAGACCGAGGTCAAATACCGCAACGTGGTGATCGGCCAGGTAACCGCCGTGGCCCTGAGTGATGACCAGAAAAGCGTCAACGCCACCGTCGAACTGGTCAAACAGGCCGAAAGCTTCACCCGCGAAGATTCGAAATTCTGGGTGGTGCGCCCGCGCATTGGCGCAGGCGGCGTGTCGGGCATCGACACGTTGTTGTCCGGCGACTACATCGGCGCAGACATCGGCCAGTCCGAGACCCGCGCTAAACACTTCACCGGTTTGGAAAACCCGCCGCCCATCACTTACGGCGAACCGGGCAAGCGCTTCACGCTGCACACCCAGGCCTTGGGTTCCCTGGACATCGGCTCGCCGGTCTATTACCGCAAAATCCCGGTGGGCCAGGTGGTGGCCTATGAGCTGGACAACGAAGGCAAGGGTGTGAATGTCGAGATCTTCGTGCATGCGCCCAATGACGTGTACATCACTGAGAACACACGGTTCTGGAACGCCAGCGGCGTCGACTTGAGCGTTGGCGCCAATGGCTTCGCGCTGAAAACCGAATCCTTGTCGTCCATGTTGATGGGCGGGATCGCCTTCCAGGCGCCGCCCTACAACCCCAATGACAAACCGGCCGAAGAAAGTCGCAGCTTTGAGTTGTTCGAAGACCAGCAAAGCGCCCTCGCCCCACCTAACGGCAAGGGGCAATACATGGTCCTGCGCTTCGATCAGGCCCTGCGCGGGCTGAAAGTCGACGCACCGGTGGAGTTCCTTGGCGTAGAGTTCGGCAGGGTTGTATCGATCAACCTGGATTTCGATGCGAAGAAACGCACCTTCCCGGTCAATGTCGGCATCGTGATCTACCCGCAACTGCTCGGCGAGGCCCACACCAAGCTGCTCAAGGCCATGAACAATAACCCTGACGATGAGGCAGCCGGCGTACGCCTGATTGGTACCTTCATCGAAAACGGCCTGCGCGCCCAGGCCCGCAGCGGCAACTTGCTGACTGGCCAGTTGTACATCGCCCTGGACTTCTACCCCAAGGCCGAGAAAGTCGCATTCGACCCGAACCAGCGCCCGGTGGGCATCCCCACCATCCCGGGCAACCTGGAGCAACTGCAAGAGAAGTTCGAAGGCATCGTCAACAAGATCAGCCAACTGCCTGTCGAGCGCATTGCCGGCAACCTCGACGCCAGCCTGGTCGAACTGCGCAAGGGCCTGGCGCAATTCAACGCCAAGACGCTGCCGGGTGTACAGACGACCTTGGCCGACGTGAGCAAGACCCTGCAATCGGCCAGTTCAACCCTGGCCGAAGACTCGCCGCAGCGTGAACAACTGACCCAGACCCTCGACGAGTTGGGGCGCATGTCGCGCTCCCTGCGCGAGCTTTCGGATTACCTGGGCCGGCATCCGGAGTCGCTGATTCGCGGCCGCCCCGATAACGCCGCACCGACGGACCTGCAAGGGCCACCCCGCAAATGACCATTGGAGCCGCCATGACATTGCCGTTGAAGATCACATTGCTGGCCACCCTGCTGCTGCTCGGTGCCTGTCGCAGTGAACCCATCGCCTTTCACACCCTGACCCCGGCGCACTTGAGCCCGAGTACGCGAGCAGAGGCCGGCGGTGTACGCATTGAGAGCATCAGCGTGCCGCCTCAGGTCGACCGCGCGCAAATAGTGATTCGCCAGGGCGACAGCGGCCTGGCGATTCTTGAAACTCAGTGGTGGGCCGCCACCCTCGCCGATGAACTGAGGAGCGCCTTGGTCGATCAGTTGGCCAACAGCAATGCCCGGCAAGCCGTGGCTTTGCGCGTAGAGGTGCAGCGCTTTGACTCGGTACCCGGGCAGTACGCGCTGCTCGATGTGCGCTGGCGCCTGAGGCAAGTCAATGGCGACCGTCCGGCGTTGACCTGCCGCACCACTTTGCAGTCGCCTGCCGGGCCGAGCATCGACGAGCTGGTGGTGGCGCATCAGAACAACCTCAAGCGGTTCGCGGCGCTGATCAATCAGACCGTCGACACTTCACTCAAGGGCTGCCCGACCGCGCCGTGAGCCACGGGCTCAGGCCAGCAAGCCCATGGACTTGGCCCGCGCGACTGCCTGGGTACGACGCTCCACGCCGAGCTTGCTGTTGATGTGGCTGGCGTGGGTCTTCACCGTGTGCAGGGAGATGAACAGCTGATTGCTGATTTCCTGGTTTGAACAGCCTTGGGCAATCAGCTGCAGCACCGCCAGCTCTCGGGTGCTCAGGGTTTCCTGTTGAGGTGAGGCTTCAACCGCAATGACTTGGGGCAGCAGCGCCAGCAGGCTCTGGTTGAGCAGCCCATGGGAGTGCTTGCCCAGCTGCTCGCGCATCCACTGGGGGTAACCCTCCAACAAGCGTTGAAACGGCTGCAACGCGCCGCCCGAGCCGGCTTGCAGGGCACGGGCCAATATCGGCCTGGCCTTGGCTTCCTGGCCATGCTCCAGAAGCAACTGCACCTGCTGGACCAGCGCCATCAGGGCAATCATCTGGCGCCCACTGTCATGGGCCTGCTGGGCCAGCGCTTCGAGGCGTTGCAGCGCGCTGTCGGGTTGATGGCGAGTGGCATCGAGCGCGGCTTGTTGCAGCTCGATATGTTGCGGCAGGTGCGGATGAAACTCGGGGGCGGCCGCGGCGTGCTCGCCGTTGTAGGTCTGCCCCAGGCGGGCCAGCCAGGCGTCGGCCAGGTCAGTGCGACCCTGGGCCAGCCACAGCTCGCATTTGATCAGAGTGATCATCGCCAGGTAATAGATCGGCGGCACATCCCAGATGTGCATCAAGCGCTCGGCCTCGGCCAGTTCGGCAAAGGCATTGGCAAACTCCCCACGCCGCCCTTCGAAACTGGCGATGACACAGTGCCCGATCAGCACGCTGATATCGCGGCAGGCGCGGGCTTCGGCCAGGCCGGCGCGCAAACGCGCAAGGCCGGCTTCGGGCTGGTAACGCACCAACAGCAGGTAACCTTCGTAAAGCGACAACCGTGCGCGCACGGCATACAGGCGCTGGGGTGCCAGCCCAAGCAGGCGCTCCAGGCCTTGGCGAACTTCATCCAGAGAACGCAGGATCTCACCCCGCGACTGCAGCACACGCGCTCGGTCGTAATGGGCCAACGCTTCAAACAAAGGGTTACCGACGCGCTGCGCCAGTTCCAGAGATTCGCGGTTCAGGCCACGGGCGCGCCACAGGTCGGCATCGGCGATTGCCAGGTTGGACAGAGTCGAGAGGCACACCAGGCGCTGGCCGTAACGCTTTTGCGGCAGGCTTTCCAACGCCTCTTGGCAATAGCGCTGGGTCAGCTCACGGTCTCCGCGCCCACGGGCAATGATCCCGCTCAGCGCCAACCATTGGGCCAACATGGATTTTTGCGCGGTGGCCGATGGCGCCGGCAGGAAGCGGCTGAGGTAACTCGACAGTTCCTGCGCCGCATCCAGTTGGCATGCGAGCCCCAGCGCCCAGCTGTACAGCACGATCAAACGCGGCGTGCTGATCAGCAGGCTGTCGGGCAGGTCCATCTTCCAGCGCAGCAGCATGCCGATGTTCTGCTCTGCCAGCAGTTGCTCTTCGGACAGGTTCTGCACCAGGTTCGCCGCCACATCCAGGTGCCCGGCCCGCAGCGCCTGCTCCACCGCCTCGTCGATCAAGCCCTGGGCGTTAAACCAGCGACAAGCGCGCAAGTGCAAGCTGGCCGGCGGCAAGGTGGCACTCTTCTCGCGGCGGGTGCGCAGCAGGTCGGAGAACAAATGGTGATAGCGGTACCAGTGCCCTTGCTCATCCAACGGCACCAGGAACACTTGATGAGCCTGCAGATAACGCAGGATTTCTGCGCTGTCATGGGCCTCTCGGATGGCGTCGCACAGTTCGCTGCAAAAGCGCTCTTGCGGTGCGGTGTCGTACAGGAACGCTTGCACTTCTGCGGGAAGGCAGTCGATGACCTCTTCGAGCAGGTAATCGCGAATCAGCCCTTCGCCACCGTGCAGGCTTTGGGGCAAGGCGCCCTCACTGCCGGCTTCGGAGGCCGCCAACAGCCAGAAGCGCAGGCCGGCGACCCAGCCCTCGCTGCGGCGGATCAGGTTTTCCAACGCCTCACCGCGCAACGCATTGCTGTGCCCATCCAGCACCGCCAGGGCCTCGTCGTGGGTCAAGCGCAGGTCTTGCTCATGCAGCTCCAGCAGGTGCCGCGACAGGCGCAGGCGTGCCAGGTGCCAGTCCGGGCGCTGCCGACTGGTGACCAGCACCACCAGGCCATCGGGCAAATGATTGAGGAAAAATTGCAGGCAGCGATCCAGCACCGGGCCCTGGGCCAGGTGATAGTCATCCAGTACCAGCAATAACGGCGAGCGTGCAGACAGGTGCACGGCCAGCTCGTCGAGCAGGCCATCGAGCCATTCTTCGAAGGCAAAGGGTTGGTGACGCTGGCGCATTTTCAGCAAGCCCATGGATTGGGCGCCGAGTTGCGGGAAATACTGTTGCAAGCCGTCGAGCAGCCGCTCCAGGAAACGGCCGGGGTCACTGTCCCTTGGGCTCAGGCCCAACCACAGGCTTTGCCACTGCGCTGGCAAGCCCTGGCAAAACTCCACCGCCAACGAACTCTTGCCAAACCCTGCGGGCGCGCTGACCAGCAACAGTCGCCCATCAAGGCCGGCATTCAGGCGTTCGCACAGGCGCGGGCGCAGCACATAGCCTTCAGGCAGCGGCGGCCTGTAGAAGCGGCCTTCCAGGGTCGGCATCACCACACTGGCAGGCCCATGGGTTCGGGACAGATCAGTCATCGCCGGGCTCTTGTAGAAGGCTGTTGTCGGCATTGCAGATGTCCGCAGACTAGCGGTAAAAGCGGCGGGATTGTAGATCTTTGCAACAAATGGCTGAAAAAGAACTGCGACAAGAAATATCTTCCAGCCGCCAAGAAGTAGGAGCGAGCTTGCTCGCGAAGAACTCCACAACAACGCGTCCCTTCAGGATGGGCGCGTTATCGTTGGCGACCTTCGCGAGCAAGCTCGCTCCTACGGGTGATAATCAGCTCTGTGTGGGAGCGATCATCAGCAGAGGTTAGCGAACACCGTCCTGGCGCAGGGCCGCTGGGGTGAAGTCGCTGGTGCTGGCGGTGAAGCCAAAGTCATAGGCCTGCTTCTCTTCGTTCTTCATGCCCAGTGCCAGGTAACGGCCGGACTGCAGGTCGTAGAGGGTTTCCAGGGCGTACCACGGCACTTGCTTGTCGTAGTAGTTCTCGGCATGGGCTTCAGCAACACGCCACAGTTGGCCACGACCGTCGTAGTGGTCGATCACCGCCGCTTGCCAGGTGTCTTCGTCGATGTAGAAGTCACGCTTGGCGTAGATGTGGCGCTGGCCTTCCTTCAAGGTGGCGACCACGTGCCAGACACGGCGCAGCTCGTAGCGAGCCAGGTCCTGGTTGATGTGGCCAGCCTTGATGATGTCGGCGTACTTGAGCTTGGGATCGTCGACCTTGTAGCTGTTGGAGGCGATGTAGATTTCTTTCTTGCCCTCCAGCTTCCAGTCGTAGCGGTCTGGCGCACCGTTGTACATGTCGAGGTTGTCGGAGGTGCGCAGGCCATCGGCGGCAGTACCCGGGCCGTCATAGGACACTTGCGGTGCCCGACGCACGCGGCGCTGCCCGGCGTTGTAGACCCAGGCCGAACGCGGCTCTTTGACCTGGTCCAGGGTTTCGTGCACCAGCAGTACACCACCGGCCAGGCGCGCTGGCGCAGTCACTTGCTGCTTGAAGTAGAACAGCACGTTGCCTGGGTTTTTCGGATCGAAGTCCTTCATCTTGTCGCGGAACACGAACTGGTCGCGGAAGTACACCAGGCTGTAGGAGCCGTTGGTTTGCGGGGTGGCCTGGGTGACCAGGCGGGTGACGCTGCCGCCGCGATAACGGGTGATGTGGTTCCAGATCACTTCAACGCCGCTCTTGGGAATCGGGAACGGGACGGCGGTTTCGAAGTTTTCCAGGCCGTTGCCGCCGGACACCAGGTTGGTGGTGGTGGCGTTTTTCTTGATCGAGGCAAACACCTCAGCTGGCACGGTGGCGCCGCGATGGGTCGGGTACACCGGCATCTTGAAGCTGTCCGGGTAACGCTTGAACATCGCGTATTGCCCGGGGGCCAGCTTGTCTTTGTATTGCTCGACGTTCTGCGCGGTGATGGTGAACTGCGGTTGCTCGCTGGCATACGGGTTGGCGAGGAAACCACGGGCGTCGACCGCGCCGGCATTGGTCGGCAATGGCGACCATTTTGGAATGGTGCCAGCCGCGTTACCCGCCATCTCGGCGCCCATCGGGGTCAGGGTCGTGCCGAGCTTGGCGGCTTCATCTGCCGAGACTGCCGCCATGACGTTACTCGCCAGGATCGACAGCCCAAGCACACCCACGTGCAACAGACTTTTTGTTATTTTCATGCTCTGGTCTTCCTGAATACATGCCACTTGAAAAGAGTGTGCTTAGAAGTTGGCGCCGAAGCTCAAGGCGACAAAGTCGCGGTCATCCACGGTGCTGAACTTGCCACCAAAGAAGTTGGTGTACGCCAGGCTCGCGGTGTAGGTGTTCTGGTATTCGGCGTCCAGGCCCAGGCTGACCGCCTTGCGACCTTCTTCAAAGTTGCCGCCAGGGCCTGGCGAGTAACCTTTGACGTCATGGGACCAGGCCACGTTGGGCTTGAGGTTCACGCCCGCGAACACGTCCGGGTATTCCCAGATGGCACGGGCGCGGTAGCCCCATGACGTTGCGGTGGTGTAGCCGTCGTTATTGCAGTTGGTGTTCAGGCCGGCAGCGTTGGGCAAGCCGGCGCCGTTGGCGGTGGAGTTGTTGAGGGCGTTGCAGAACCCACCTGGCAGCGTGCCTGGGCCGAACACCGGGTCGCGGCCGTAACGAGCCTGGGATTTACTTTCCAGGCCGCCCACGTGGGTCACGCCGATTTCACCGACGGTGGTGAGGCGACTGGCGCCCATGACCTGGTCGAAGAAGTGCGTGAAGGTGGTCTGGAACTGGGTGACTTCCTTGCGGTTGTAGCCGTGCAGGTCCTGGCCCGGCGTGCCCTTGAGCACGGACGCATTGCCAAAGCCTGGGATCGGCGTGACACCGGCGAACAGAATGTCAGTGGTGCTCAACTGCACCGGCGCATTCGGACGGTAGCTCAACTCACCGCTCCAGGCGGTGCCGGTAGGCAGGGTGGTGGAGAAGCTCAGGCCGTAGAGGCGGATATCTTCCGGGTACTCGACGAAGTAATTCGAGCTGCCCGCCACAATCAACGGCCGCAAGGCTCCCAGTGGCCCCAGCGGACGCGTGTAGGCCGCCGATGGCGCGCCCTGCGCACTGAAGATCGGCGCACGGCTGTGGTAGTTCATGAAGTAGGCGCCGAATTCGGTATCCAGCGGTTCGAAGTTGTAGCGCATGGCCACGCCGAACTGGCCGCTGTCGCGTGCATCACGGTCCGGCCCACGGCGCACCAATACGCCTTCGCTGTTCACGTCCACACCCAAGGCACCCAGGGTCGGCAGGGCGGCAGCAGGAATGGTGGAACGCTTGTTCAGTACGCGCAGGTTATTGCTGCAACCATCGGAGATCACGTCCGGCTGCGAGAAGAACGTGCCGCAGTTGTCAGTAACGGTCTGGTCCCACTCCAGCTGGTAAAACGCCTCGGCCGACAGGTTGTCGGTGAGCGACTGGGACACGTAGAACATGTTCACCGGGATCAAGCCTTCCTTGATCTCGGCCCCCGGACGACGAAACGCCGACACGTCGATCGGGTTGATGGAGTTGATGCCGCCACCGATGAAGGTACTTTCGCCCCAGCTCACCACCTGCTTACCAAAACGCACGGAACCCGGCGCATCGGCAATCGAGTAGTTGTGGTAGACGAAGGCGTCGAGAATCTGCCCGCCCGAAGACTTGGCGCCTTCCTTGCGGTTGTTGTCGCTGATGTCCTTGAACGGACGGCTTTCGTCCTTGAGTTCAAAGTCGTACCAGTACTTGCCTCGCACAAACACACCGGTGTCGCCGTACTTCAGTTCCAGGTCGTGGATGCCCTTGAAGATCTTCGAGAAGGTCTCGCCGCGCTTGAAGTTCAAGTGGCCGTCATCGGAGGTCTGGGACAGGCCCTTGCCGCCGTTGTTGGCACCGATCAGGTCACGATTGGGTTTGGCTGTGGACCAGCTAGCGCCCACGGAAAGCGACGAGTCAAAGCTCCCTTCGATTTCACCAATGTTGAAACTGACGCCGAATGCCGGCCCGGCGAGCGTAGAAGCGAGGCTGACGGCCAGGGGCAGTCTTGCCCGGCGCCAGAACTGGTTTACTGAGGTCATCGACGCTACTCCATGTGCATATTTTATTGTTATGGCAGTGAGCCCTTTCTTCAGATGTAACGGCCGGGATACAACGATTCCAATGCCGCATCGCCACCGAGCCTCCATGGCTCGAAGCGCAACATCCGCGAAAAACTCTGAAAGGGACTATAGCCAGAGGGGGGTAGTGCTTGATCCCTCTAAAGTGTGATTTGCATCACCAACCTGTCTGCCACAACCCTTTCGCCACGCCGACGAAGGTCGACGCGGGAAGGATGGCTGAAATTCGGCAAATCACAAGTAAAGGCTTGATATAGAGCATTGCCGCGCCCGACCGGACGCGGCGAGAGGGTTTAGAGCGTGGACAGGAACGTGCTGTTGTTGGCCTGCCACTCGATGATGTCGACGCGGATACGTTTCTTGTCGAGTTTGCCGACACTGGTCTTGGGAATTTCAGTAACAACGGCGATCTGGCTCGGGATCGCCCACTTGCTCAAATGGCCCAGCTCGACAAAAGGCTTGAGGTGTTCCTTGAGCTCTCGCGCATCGATCACATGCCCTTCACGCACCACCAACAAGGCGAAGGGCCGCTCGCCCCATTGCGGATCGGCAATGCCCACCACCGCCACTTCCCGCACCGCCGGGTGACGGCTGACCAGGTCCTCCAGAGCCAGGGAGGAAATCCATTCGCCGCCGGTCTTGATCACATCCTTGATGCGGTCACGGATATCAATCACGCCGAAGGCATCCAGCGTGGCCACATCACCGGTGTGCAACCAACCACCGGCCCAGAGTTCGGCGCCCTTTTGCGGCTCTTTGTAGTAACCCTCGGTCAGCCACGGCGCGCGCAGCACCAGTTCGCCCTGGGTTTCGCCATCGGCGGGCAGGAAACGACCGTCGGTGTCCATGATTGCCGCCTCGACCAACGGCCCCGGCACACCGGCCTTGATGCGGTAGGTGGTGCGCTCATCTTCGCTGCCAGCCATCAGCTCTTCGTTGAGGTGAGCACAAGACACCAGCGGTCCAGTCTCGGACATACCATACGCGGCGGTCAGTTGAATGCCCCGAGCCTTGGCGGCTTCGTACAGCGAACGGTTGAGGGCGCTGCCGCCGATGACGATTTTCCAACCGCCGAAATCCACGTTCTGCGCAGCCTTGGCGTTAAGCACCATTTGCAGGATGGTCGGCACGCAATGGGAGAACGTCACCTTCTCCTTGCGCCACAGTTCTACCAGGTATTCCGGGTCGTAGCGGCCGGGGTACACCTGCTTGAGCCCGAGCATGGTCGCCACATACGGCAAGCCCCAGGCGTGTACGTGGAACATCGGCGTGATCGGCATGTACACGTCGTTGGTGCCCAGCAGCCGCACGCTGTCGACGCTGCCCATGATGGTCGCCACGCCAATGGTGTGCAGCACCAGTTGCCGATGGGTGAAGTACACACCTTTGGGGTTACCGGTGGTGCCGGTGGTGTAGAACGTGGTGGCGACCGAGTTTTCGTCAAAATCCTCGAAGTCATAGCTGGGGCTGGCGGCGGCCAGGAGGGTTTCGTACTCACCGACAAGATTGGGTAGCTCGGCGGTGTGGATGTCACCATCGGTAATCAATAAGGTCTTGTCGACAGTAGTGAGCTGCCCGGCAATCGCCTGGTAGAGCCCCACGAACTCACTGTTGACCAGCACAAAGCGGTCTTCGGCGTGGTTCATGGTGTACAGAATCTGCTCCGGCGACAGCCGCACGTTAATGGTGTGGATCACCGCGCCAATCATCGGGATGGCAAACATGCACTCCAGGTAACGGTGGCTGTCCCAGTCCATCACCGCCACGGTATCACCGGCCTTGACCCCGGCTTCGGTCAGCACATTGGCCAGGCGCGCAACGCGCTCGATCAGCGTGGGGTAGCTGTAGCGCAGCTTGTCGCGATAGATAATTTCCCGGGTCTTCTCGTAGCGAGTCCCGGACATCAACAGGCGCTTGATCAACAGCGGATATTGGTACGCACCTTCGGCGGGCGGGATAACACGGGTCTGCAACATAAGAATCCCTTTAATGACTGCACGGTCTTGGCTTGAAGACCTGCACTGTAGAGCGCTTATGTTTCAGCCAAATCAGCCAAAGGAATGATTTGCAGGAGCCAGCAAATGCTAGCGTTACGCCACTATCTGGACATCATGGCGCTCCAACAATCGACGGCAACCACGATGCGAAGCGAGTCGCTCTTGATCTGCTCTTGATCTGCTTTTGATCTTGATCTCAAGCGCCCCG